>CANHCS010000004.1 GCA_947459195.1 Sphingobacteriaceae bacterium | reverse complement strand
ACATACACTGGTACATGAAGACATGAAGAAATTTTTCGATGGTTTCCCATCGAAATCACACCCAATGGGCCAGCTTTCTTCACTCATCTGTTCCTTATCTTCTTTTTATCCGGAATCTTTAAATCCGCATCAAACACCGGAAGAACAAAACCTTACCATCATTAAGTTATTGGCTAAAATGGCGACCATCGTTTCTTGGATCTACAAGAAATCTTTGGGTCATCCGCTCATTTATCCACAAAATAAATATGATTATGTTACCAATTTCATGCACATGACTTTCGGTCAGCGTACAGAGGAGGTAGTGATCGATCCGGTGGTGGTGAACGCTATGAATGTTTTACTTATTCTGCATGCAGATCACGAGCAAAACTGTTCTACTTCAACCGTTCGCATCGTAGGTTCTGCAGATTGTAACCTTTATGCATCTATCTCTGCTGGTATTTCAGCACTTTGGGGTCCGCTGCATGGCGGTGCCAATCAGGCAGTAATTGAAATGCTAGAGCAGATTAAGAACGATGGAGGAGATGTAGCGAAATTTGTCAATAAAGCAAAAGATAAAAATGATCCTTTCCGTTTAATGGGCTTTGGTCACCGCGTTTATAAAAACTTCGATCCACGTGCCAAGATCATCAAAAAAGCATGCGACGATGTGTTGGCAAAATTAGGAGTAAACGATCCGGTATTGGATATTGCAAAACAATTAGAAGCCGCCGCATTGAGCGATCCTTACTTTGTAGAGCGTAAGCTTTATCCAAACGTAGATTTCTATTCAGGCATCATCTACCGTGCCCTTGGTTTCCCAACCGACATGTTTACCGTGTTGTTTGCCTTGGGTCGCCTTCCGGGATGGATTGCACAATGGAAAGAAATGCGTGAAAACAAAGAGCCAATTGGCCGTCCACGCCAGGTGTATGTAGGAGAGGTGAACAAACAATACGTTCCACTTTCACAACGCTAATTACAAGCTTAAAATAAACATGAATCCCGTTAGGAAATACCTGACGGGATTTTTTATTTACAAAGAGATAAAAGAAAAGGCAAAAACGCCTATAAACCCAAAGCTGAGGAGGAGGAAGTAGAGCAATCCCAACAATCCCAATTTAAAAACTGTATGCCAGCGGCTTCTTTGGTAAACCGTTCTCATGGCCCGGTAAACATACCAAGTGCTCACCACCATTCCAATTCCTATTAAAAAGTCATCAGCTGATGGCCAGGCCATAGCAATCAGTTCAATAGTGATATAAAGCAGGAATAAGAAAGAATGGACATGAAGGGTATTCACCAGATGATCGATGAAGTAAAGCTTAGATTTATAAAAACTGAGGCTCAGAATAAGGGCAAACAAAGGCATCAGTACAAACATCATCTTGGGGAGATGGTTTTGTACGGCTTCCAACACTTTATTGTACAATTGATCGCCGTATTCTTGTTTTAATTGAAAGTTCTTTTTTATGAAAAATTGCTCTAGCCAAGTATCTCGCTTTTCAACAGGCAGCTTGGCTTGTTGATTTTCGTAAGTCCTTAAATTCTGATAGATGGAATCCTCTGCTATTTGTAAATCGACCTTGCTTTGAGAGCCATCTTGAAAACCACGGCTAAAATCATTGAAGTTTTTTTGTAATAAGCTGAGCTCTTTAATTCTGCTTTCATTCTTCTTCCTTTCAGGAACAGAAAGCCCCTTATTTTTATTCACAGCTTGAAGACTATCTATCTCCATTTTTATCACTTTATTTCCATCTTCACTGATCTTTCCAGGTTCCAGGTTAGGTTTCTTGGAGGATAAAATCAGGAAGAAGAACAAGCTGATGAACAAATACATGGTAACCGGCGGAAAATAAGCAGCACGCTTGCCATTGATATGTGCCAGCGTAAGTTTTCCAGGTTCAGTAATCAGGGGAGTTAAGCTATTGATGAATTTAGAATCAAAATGAAAATAATGCCCAATACTGTGAAACAAGAAAGTCCAGAATGGTTCACGGGTTTCTATATTTTCTTGTCCGCACTCCGAACAGAATTTGCCATTTACTGTAGCCCCGCAATTTAAACAGTTGGTCTCTTTACGGTATCTTTTCATTAAGTATTAATACAAAATTCCTGCAATGGTAGCCGAAAGATAGGAGGCCAGTGTACCGCAGATCAATGCTTTAACGCCCAGTTTAGCCAAATCAGTACGACGTTCAGGTGCTAATTCACCAATACCGCCTACCTGAATGGCAATAGAACTGAAATTGGCGAAACCACAAAGCGCAAAACTAGTAATCAGCAAGGTTTTTGCATCTAAAGTAGCTTTGATTTTGGCCAGGTCTAAATAAGCCACAAACTCATTGATCACCATTTTGGTGCCCATTAAAGAACCAGCCACCTGGATATCTTTCATAGGTACACCCATGGCCCAGGCAAACAAAGAAAATATGGCTCCCAGAATTTGTTTCAAGCTCAAAGTGTTGATGTCAATTCCTACTGCAGCTAAACTTAAGCCAAGATTGCCCAATCCGGCACCAATTTTACCCAAAACATAATCTAACAAGGCGATGATGGCAATAAAGCCGATGAGCATGGCAACCACGTTCAAACCCACTTTTAAACCATCGCTTGCGCCATGAGAGATGGCATCTACTAAATTGGCATTGGTTTTCTTGATTTCCAACGAAACTTCACCTTTGGTTTCAGAAACTTCTGTTTCGGGCCACACAATCTTAGAAATGACCAAAGCACCAGGAGCAGCCATGATACTGGCCGCAATTAAGTACTCTGCTGGAACACCTAATGCAATATAAACAGCCATTACACCGCCGGCTATACAGGCCATACTTCCCGCCATGGAGGCCAGGAGTTCTGACATGGTCATGCCTCTTAAGTAAGGCTTGATCATGATTTGTGCTTCCACTTGTCCAACAAATGCACTGGCTACGTTCGAAACAGCTTCAGAGCCAGAAACACCCATTAATTTGTAAACGATAAAAGCAAAAAACTTTACTATCCGCTGCATAATGCCCAAATAGTAAGCCACACTCACCAATACAGCCACGAAAATGATGGTAGGTATGATTTTAAAGAAGAAAATAAAGTCGTTGCCCGGTCCGAAAGCTTTATCCATTAATTCTTTGTTCACCAAACCTCCAAAAACAAAATTGGCACCGGCCTGAGAGAAGTCTAAAACTTTGGTTACTGCTGCACCCAACCAGGAAAAGATTTCTTTACCAACAGGCACCTTTAAAATGAATAAGGCGAGTAATATTTGAATGGCCAAGCCAGAGATCACCAATCTGTAATTGATGGCTTTACGGTTGTTCGACATCAAAAAAGCGATAGCGAATATTAAAACGATGCCGATAAGGCCGGTAAATCTTTCCATTTTTTAGGTTTCAATTAGTATTTAGTCCTGAAAAATAGAAATAAGAATAACAATACAGAAGAAATGTAGATAAATATAGGAATGTAGATAAATCAGGAATTCTTACGACGGCTCAATTCATCACGTATGCTGGCAGCCCTTTCGTAAGCTTCATCCTTCAATGCTTCTTCCAATTTTTGTTTCAACTCATCATCACTTAAGTCAGAATAATTGACTTTTTTGATGGTCTCAGGGCTTTCTTCGGTGTTTGGAACCATGTTTTCCAAGTAAGCAAACTCATTGCCTTCCATAATGGTGCCTGCAGAAGCAAGGATGAATTCGTAGGTGTAGATTGGGCACTCGAAACGAACGGCCAGAGCAATGGCATCAGAAGTACGGGCATCGATTTCGATATTTTTCTTTCCATCTGTACAGATCAACTTGGCATAAAATACACTACCTACTAAATTGTAGATAATGACTTCTAGAATGTTTACATGGTAGGCTTGCGCAAAATCTTTGAAGAGATCGTGGGTGAGGGGGCGGGCAGGGGTCATTTTTTCAATTTCGATGGCAATGGCCTGTGCCTCAAAACCTCCAATAATAATAGGAAGACGTCGTCGGCCGTTCACTTCACCCAATACCAGCGCACAAGCGCCAGATTGTGTTTGGCTGTAGGATAAACCGACGATGTCTAACTTTACTTTCTCCATATTCCCCTCAGCACTATGTTGATCAGGATTGAGCTTTGTAGGCTTTTACTGCCTCGGTCAATTTAGGTAAAACCTCCATGGCATCGCCCACAATACCATAATCTGCTACCTTAAAGAAAGGTGCTTCTGGGTCTTTGTTGATGGCTACGATGGTTTTAGAAGAACTTACACCAGCTAAATGTTGGATGGCACCCGAAATACCCACTGCAATATAAAGATTCGGACTTACTGCGATTCCTGTCTGACCAACGTGCTCTTCATGAGGTCTCCATCCGGCATCAGAAACTGGTTTTGAGCAAGCTGTTGCTGCACCCAAAGCTTGTGCTAAATCTTCTACCAAATGCCAGTTTTCAGGACCTTTCATTCCTCTACCAGCAGATACAACCAACTCGGCTTCTGGTAAAGAAATTTTATCACTTGCTCTTACCACTTCTTTTACCTTAATTCTGGAAGTAGCTGAGCTGGCCTGGAAGTTTTCAATTGTTGCTGCCGTGCTATTTTCTTTCACCTGAAAAGCATTGGGGTTCAATGCGATTACTTTCACCTGGGTGTTTAATGCAAGCATAGCAAATGCCTTACCAGAATAAGCCGTTTTTTTAACGCTCAATTGTCCGCCATTAATTTGTGGTAGCTCCACCGCACCCGAAGCAAGTCCTGCTTTGAGTTTTACTGCTACACGTGGCGATAAACCTTTTCCGCTAAAGGAATTGGCCATCACTACTACTTCTGCGCTTTCTTTGGTGGCAGCTTCGGCAATTACAGCGGCATAAGCCTGGCTGTCGAAAGATTGAATGCCATTGCAATTCAATACTTTCTGGGCACCATATCCACCCAAATTACTCAACTGTTCATTGGCCACCTGGCCAATTGATAAGGCCACTAAATTGGTATTTAATTGATCGGCAATGGCTTTTGCATAAGATACCACTTCAAAAGCTGATTTCTTGAATTGGCCTTCCGTGTTTTCAACGTAAACTAATACTGACATATTGTTTTCTTTTAACCCCAATGGGGATGTTCATTCTTTTAAAATTAAATCACTTTTGCTTCGCTGTGTAAAAGATCTACGAGGCCTTTTACATCATCCGCTTCAATCATTTTCACAGCACTTCTCGGAGCTGGTGTTTGATATTGATTGATTTTACTCAATTGCTCAGTAGCCGCTGCCTCAATTACTTGCAGTGGTTTGGTACGGGCCGACATGATGCCACGCATGTTTGGGATTTTCCATTCGGCTACCCCCTCTGCACAACTGGCTACAAATGGTGCATCAACCTCAACTACTTCTTTTCCGCCTTCAATTTCACGGCTCAAAGTGGCAGTTTTTCCATCAAAATCTAATTTTTTAACAATAGAAACAGAAGGAATATCTAATAGTTCTGCAATCATTGCCGGAACTTGTGCACCATTATGGTCAATAGATTCTCTTCCTGTTAAGATCAAATCGAATTGTTGGGTTTTTGCATATTCAGCAATTTGGTACGCTACAAAATAAGCGTCCTGTGGCATGGCATTGATGCGAACGGCATCATCTGCCCCAATGGCCAAGGCTTTACGAATGGTAGGTTCGGTAGATGAATCACCCACATTGATCACCGTAACAGTTCCTTTACCGCCCTCACAAAGATCAATGGCACGTGACAAGGCAATTTCATCGTAAGGGTTCAGAATGAACTGCACACCAGCAGTGTTGAATTCTGTATTATCGTTGGTAAAGGTTATTTTTGTAGTGGTGTCGGGTACGTTACTGATACAAACAAGTATTTTCATAAGCTCTATTTTTTGCAAATTTAGTTAAAAAAGCCTAAACAATAATGTCATCAAACCGTCTGGAAAAGCTAATCGATTTCCTAAAAAACGAACCGAATGATCCGTTCCTGAAATATGCCTTGGCTACCGAATATTTTGCCCTAAATGAGCAGGAAAAAGCTTTGGCTTATTTTGAAGATTTGGTCCAAAATCATGCCGATTATGTTGGCACCTATTATCACTTAGGTAAGTTGTATGAGCTTTTAGATCGTAAATCTGATGCTGAGCGTACTTATGAAAAAGGAATGCAGGTAGCCCGACAGGCCAATGATAGGCATGCATTCTCTGAATTGCAAGGTGTATATAACTCGCTCATGGGTTTAGACTACGAAGACGATTAAAATTTACAGATTGAGAAAGCGGCACTTATTATTTTTGAAAGATGTGATCGTTTATACTTTCACGGCATTCGGAGGTGCTCAGGCACACATAGCCTGTATGCTCAAAGACTTTGTACAGCGCCGTAAATACATTACAGAATCAGAATTATTAGAATTAAATGCACTTTCTCAGGTTTTGCCTGGCCCGGCTTCTACACAAACGCTGGTGGGTATGGCCTATAAAGTAGGAGGCTTAAGTTTATCCATTCTCACTTTTTTGATCTGGATTTTTCCTAGTGCCGCCATCATGACCTTGGCAGCTATTTCTTTTTCTTTATTTAATCAACAAGCTGTATTTGAACGTGCTTTGTTTTTCTTGCAACCAGTTACCATCGGTATTGTTGCATTCGCAGCCTTTAAATTCGCTCAATCCACCCTCAAAACAGAACTCAGTTATTTCTTGGCAGCTGGTGCACTCATCAGTACTTTGATCCTGAAGAGCGCTTATGTTTTTCCTGTTTTGATTCTGATCGGTGGCATTGTGAGCTCTGCATTAGATACTACAACTGAAGAAACCGCTTTACGGGCCCGACTTTTTGCCAATATCAATACACGTAAATTAATTTATTTTCTGGGGGTCCTTTTGTTTTTCGCTGCTTTGGGAGCGCTCATCAACCGTACTTCACCTTTTAGTTTGCCTATCCGTTTATTCGAAAACTTTTACCGAAATGGCATCCTGATTTTTGGCGGCGGTCAGGTGTTGGTGCCTTTTATGTATACCGAATTTGTGGAAATGAAAAGATACCTCAGTTCTGCCGAGTTCCTATCAGGATTTGCTTTGCAGCAAGCCATGCCGGGTCCAACTTTCTCATTCTCTGCTTTTTTGGGTGCTATGAGCTTAAAAAATGCAGGTTATAATTGGTGGGGGCAACTGGGAGGAGGCTTGGTTGCTGTGTTGGGTATCAATCTGCCCGGATTGATTTTAATACTTTTCATTGTTCCTTTTTGGAACGATTTGAAAAAAATCAGCCAAATCAAAAACTCTCTTTCCGGTATCAACGCTGTTTCTGTTGGCTTTTTTGGAGCCGCGGTGTTGTTTCTGCTTCAATCTCAAACAATCGATATGCTTTCTGTTGGCTTAATGCTTTCCAGTTTTCTATTGTTAATTTTTACTCGTATTAAAACTGCGTATTTGCTTTTTCTCTACCTCATTTTGGGTTTAATTTTTAGTTATTTCCACACGGTGTTAATATGACCCTGAGTTGATGTTTGACGGCTTAAAATCTCTTTTAAAATTCGTTAATTCGACCTTATGAAAATTTATACCAAAACAGGCGATAAAGGTCAAACTTCATTGATTGGTGGTACCCGTGTTCCCAAGCATCATTTAAGAATTGAAAGCTATGGTACTGTAGATGAGCTGAATTCTTACATTGGATTAATTCGCGATCAGCAGATCAGCGATCACCAACAGTCTGTTTTGAAAGAAATTCAAGATCGATTATTCACTATTGGTTCCATTTTGGCATCCGATCCCGAGAAATCTAAAATGAAAGTGCCTGATTTGTATTCGAAAGACATTGAATTATTAGAAAAGGAGATCGATCAAATGAATGAGGTGCTGCCTGAGTTGCGTCATTTCATCCTTCCGGGAGGTAGCACGGTTGTTTCCTATTGCCACGTTGCTCGTTGTGTGTGTCGCAGAGCAGAGCGAATTTGTGTGCATTTGAGCGAAGAAAGCCAGGTAGATGAAACGGTGATGATTTATTTAAACCGCTTAAGTGATTATTTATTTGTGTTAGCCCGTATGCTTTGTTTCGATTTTAAAATCGAAGAAAACAAGTGGATTCCAAGGGTTTGAAAATGTTAAAAACTTCTTGAAAAAATAATTCAGATTATTATATTTTTGCGAAATAATAAGAATTAAATATAAAATTATGTACTGGACATTAGAATTAGCCTCACATTTAGAAGACGCTCCATGGCCCGCAACCAAGGACGAATTAATTGATTATGCAATTCGTTCTGGTGCTCCTGTTGAAGTGATTGAAAACTTACAGGCTTTAGAAGATGATGGCGAGCCTTATGAAAATATCGAAGAAATTTGGCCCGACTATCCCACCAAAGATGACTTTTTCTTTAACGAGGATGAATATTAAGAAAAACCCTTCCGACTTGTTGGAAGGGTTTTTTGTTGCATAATCGTATTTGCAGATTGGCCGTTCTGGAAAATCAATAAAAACAAAATCCATGATTTCTTTATTATAAGCTATAAAGTCATCAACATGGGAAACCTTTTGTATTGGATCGCAGTATTGTTGGTAATTGTTTGGGCAATCACTTATTTCGGTGGGTATTCTACCAGTGGTATTATTCATGCTTTACTGGTGATTGCTGCTATAGCGGTACTGCTTAAAATTATCAGGAAATCTGCCGATTAAGCTTTTCTGCTCATTAATTGTTCTGCAAAAAGAAGGTCTTCAGGATAGGTGATCTTGATGTTACTTGCTGCTCCTTCTATCAAATGAATGGGATATCCCATTCGCTCAACCACCGATGCATCATCCGTAAAATCTATCCGATATTCTTGTTCATAAGCCTTCTTAAGTTGCTCAATTTGAAAGGTTTGAGGTGTTTGAATTAAATAAACACTTTCTCTATTAATGGCTTTTGATTCATCTCCATTTAAGAGTCTGACGGAGTCTTTACTGGGCACCCCCGTTACCGCATTGCCCTTTAGAGCTGCCTCTTCAAAACTTTTGTTAATTAATTCAACGCTTACCAGTGGTCTTACAGCATCATGAATCGCTACAATGGAACCCGATTTGATGTATTTTAAACCATTTTTAACAGAATGGAAACGCTGTTCGCCACCCTTGATTAATTGGTGAGGAATATCGAATTGATGCTGAGCACACAAATCCTCCCAAAGTTGGTGATAATGTACGTTGAGTACCAAAATGATTTCGGGTTTAATGGCAGAATGGGCAAAAGCTGCCATAGTATGCATCAATATGGGTTTACCTTTCAGCTCGATGAACTGTTTAGGTAGCTCTTGCTGCATCCTGGTGCCCGAACCACCCCCAACAATGATGGCATAGTATTTCATCTATCAGTTACGTTAGATGATGAGCATGGCATCGCCATAGCTGTAGAACTGGTATTTTTCTTTAACAGCAATCTCGTAAGCATTCATCACATGCTCATACCCTCCAAAGGCCGCAATCATCATCAGTAAAGTTGATTCAGGCGTGTGGAAATTAGTGATCATGGCATTCGCAATGCTAAAATCATAAGGAGGAAAAATGAACTTGCTCGTCCAATCGTTAGCTGGTTTTAAAGTTCTTGAAGCAGAAACAGAAGACTCGATGGTTCTCATGCAAGTGGTGCCTACTGCACACACTCTTCTTTTGTCTTCAATTCCTTTGTTCACAATTCTGGCAGCTTTCTCATCAATGATGAATTGCTCAGAATCCATTTTGTGTTTGGTGAGGTCTTCAACTTCCACCTGACGGAAGGTACCCAAACCAATGTGTAAGGTTACTTCGGCAAATTCAACACCTTTCAATTCGAGACGTTTCATCAATTCGCGGCTAAAATGTAAACCAGCGGTTGGGGCAGCCACTGCACCTTCATTTTTTGCGAAAATGGTTTGATAGCGCTCCTTGTCCTCGTCGGTAGGTTTACGTTTAATGTATTTAGGTAGGGGAGTTTCTCCCAAAATTTCAATATTTCTGCGGAATTCCTCATCGGTCCCGTCAAAAAGAAAACGAATGGTACGTCCGCGTGAGGTAGTGTTATCAACTACTTCAGCGACCAACAAATCATCATCGCCGAAATATAACTTATTTCCTACACGGATTTTGCGAGCCGGATCAACTAAGACATCCCAGAGACGTAATTCTTTGTTCAATTCTCTTAATAAGAAAACTTCGATGGTAGCACCGGTTTTTTCCTTATTGCCGTACAACCTGGCAGGAAATACCTTGGTATTGTTGATGATCATCACATCTTTATCTTCAAAATAATCCAATACATCTTTAAAAATTTTATGCTCAATGGCTCCGGTCTTACGATCTAAAACCATGAGACGTGATTCATCGCGTTTTTCTGCAGGCGTATGGGCTATTAAAGATTCGGGTAAATTGAATTTAAATTGTGATAATTTCATGCCGTTTTTTTAATGTTTTCAGGGCGCAAACTTATGAAAAAAAAATGGAAAAATGATCTTGAAATGCTTGTTTAACACCTTGAATAATAAACACTAAATTGCTTGTAACGTTTTAATAAATTCAACGTCTTATGATTGTATGTTGTTTCTAAGATTATTAAGGGAAAGTTTCAATTTCGCATTCGACGCACTTCGTCATAATAAATTGCGTACCATTTTATCCCTATTGGGAATTACCATTGGTATCATGACCATTATTGGAGTGTTTTCTGCGGTCGACACCCTTAGAAATAACTTGCAAAACAGCGTTGAAAAGCTAGGTAGTAATACAATTTACGTCCAAAAATGGCCTTGGGGTGGTTTTGGAGATTATCCCTGGTGGAAATACATGCGACGCCCGGTTCCTACAATCCGCGATTTTGATAAACTTTCCGCACGTTTACAAACCGCTGAAGGAATTGCCTATGAAATTGGAATTGGAGATCGTGTGGTAAAATATCGTAGTAATTCTGTTGAAGGAGCTCAATTAGCAGCATCTAGCCACGATTTGTACAGAACCCGCGTTTTCAATTTTCAGGATGGTCGTTATTTTACGGAGAATGAGAGTCGTGGAGGTAGTCCGGTTGTTTTAATCGGATCTGACATTGCCAACGCACTTTTTCCCAATGAAAGTCCGCTCGGGAAATCGATCAAAGTACTGGGAAGAAAAGTAAAAGTGATTGGTGTTTTCGAAAAAGAAGGTGAGGATATGTTGGGTATTTCGAGTGATAAAACGATGCTCCTGCCTTTAAATTTTGCCCGAAATATCATCGATTTAGAAGAGGAACGTTACGGACCTCAAATTACCGTGAAGGGAAAAGAAAATATTGCTGTTAATGAGGTGGAGAGTGAATTGAGGGGTTTAATGCGTTCGATTCACCGTTTAAGTCCGAAAGAAGAAGATGATTTTGCGCTCAATAAGTCCACTATTTTAACTGCACAATTAGATCAAATGTTTGGTATTATTGATTTTGCCGGTGCATTTATTGGCGGTTTTTCCATATTAGTGGGCGGTTTTGGAATCGCTAACATCATGTTTGTTTCTGTAAAAGAAAGAACTAACATCATCGGAATTCAAAAATCCTTGGGGGCGAAGAACTATTTTATCTTGCTTCAATTCTTATTCGAGGCTGTTGCCCTTTGTTTAATGGGAGGAGCCATCGGTTTGGCCATTGTGTTCTTATTGGCCATGCTGGGTAAAGCGTTTGCCGATTTAACAATTATAGTGGACATGAGCAAAGTAGTGCTCACGGTCGTACTTTCAACTGTTATCGGTCTACTTTCTGGATTTATTCCTGCATTCATGGCATCCAGATTAGATCCAGTGGAAGCCATCAGGAGTAAATAATGGTTATGTTAACTTGGCCAAAGCAAGTTTAATTCTATACAAAGCCTCTTTCAACTTTTCTTCAGAAGCGGCGTAAGAGATTCTGATCGATTTAGGATCACCAAAAGCTTCTCCCGAAACAATAGCTACATGTGCTTCGTTCAAAAGGTATAAGCTAAGGTCAAGGGCATTTTTGATCACTACGCCCTGATGAGCTTTTCCGAAATAAGCGCTTACATCTGGGAAGAAATAGAAGGCACCACTTGGCAAATTCGATTTGATACCAGGGATGTTTTTTAAAAGTTCATAAACTAAATTTCGGCGTTTTAGGAAAGCTTCTTTCATCTTTAAGACACTTTCTAAGCCTCCTTCACAGGCGGCGATGCCAGCCCGTTGTGTAATAGAACAAGTTGCCGAAGTAAATTGTCCTTGAATCTTGTCGCAAGCTTGTGCTACTTCTTTATTAGCGGCCAGATAACCGATCCTCCAACCCGTCATGGCATAAGCTTTAGAGAACCCATTCACTACCACCACTCGTTCTTTAACGGAAGGAAACTGAGCAATAGATTCGTGCTTTTCTCCAAAATTGATGTGTTCGTAAATTTCATCTGAAATGATGTAGATTTCTGGATATTTTTCGAATACTTTCACCAATTCGGCCAGTTCTTCACGACTGTAAACGCTCCCAGTTGGGTTGCAAGGAGAGGAAAAGAAAAATGCCTTGGTTTTAGGTGTGATGGCAGCCTCCAGCTGCGCAGCGGTAATTTTGAAATTTTGTTCAACCGTGGTGTCAATAAACACAGAAACCCCTTCTGCCAATTTCACCATTTCTGAATATGAAACCCAGTAGGGTGTAGGGATAATGACTTCATCGCCAGGGTTGACTAAACATAAGATGGCATTTGCCAATGCTTGTTTTGCGCCTGTTGAAACAACTATTTGATCAAAATCGTAAGCTAAGTTATTCTCTCGCTTTAGTTTACCTGCGATCGCCTTTCTCAATTCTGGGTAGCCTGCAACCGGGGTATAGAAGGTGTAGTTTTCATCTAAAGCTTGCTTTGCTGCATTCTTGATGTATTCGGGCGTATTAAAATCGGGTTCGCCAAAACTTAAATTGATGATATCAATTCCTTTCGCAGCCAATTCGCGGCCCATTTTAGCCATTTTGATGGTTTGTGATTCCGCAAGATGGTGGATCCTTTGAGCTAATGTCATGTAGCAAATATATAAACCTGCTTTAATCCTTCAGATAAATTGTAATAATTAATTTAGAATCGATTTTTCTGATTTCGATCCTTAAATTTGATCAATAATAAAAAATACATTGCATCCGCAAAAAAAGGTCATTACTATTTCTCTAAGTGTGAGCATCCTACTGATGCTCGCCAAATTCGTGGCCTATTTTATCACCTCTTCTAATGCCATTTTAACTGATGCCGCAGAAAGTATTGTGAATGTGATAGCCAGTGCTTTTGCTTTTTACAGTATTTACTTATCAAGCCGACCGCGTGATATCAATCATCCATATGGCCATGGTAAAGTAGAGTTTTTCTCCGTTTTTGTGGAAGGGGTGCTGATTTTATTGGCAGGTATGCTGATCGTCTTTAAATCTGGCTATAACTTGTTTTTCCCTCACGAAATCACTCATTTAAGTCAGGGGGCCATTATTATTGCAATAACTGGCTTGGTGAATGCAATTTTAGCCTATTATTTATTAAGCTCTGGTCGAAAATTAAATTCGATGACATTGCAGGCAGATGGTAAACACTTATTGACCGATGCGATTAGTAGTGCGGGTTTAGTTGCCGGGCTGATGCTGATCTATTTTACCGGTATTAATCAGTTGGATAGTTTACTTTCCATCGGACTCGGGTTTTATATTGTAAACAGTGGTTATCGATTGGTGCGTAAGTCTGTAGGGGGATTAATGGATGAATCGGATGTGGAGCGTATCAAAGAGATCGCACAAGTTTTGAACGATAACAGGAAAGCAGCTTGGATTGATATTCATAATTTTCGAACACAACGCTATGGTGCCGATTTGCACATCGATTGCCATGTGACCCTTCCATATTATTATGATTTAAATAGGGTGCATGAAGAGGTAACATTGATCGATGAGTTAGTGAACAAACATGTGTTTGAGGAAACTGAATTTTTTATTCATGCCGATCCATGTATCCCAAAATGTTGTCACTATTGCAGTGTAGAAAATTGTAAAGTGAGAACCGCCCCGAAGGAGAAAGATATTGAATGGACTTTTGATAAATTAGTTAAGGATCAAAAACACTATGCATAACAGCATGAATTATCCTTTCAATGTGAGGGTTTACGGCTTGATGATGGACGATCAGCAAAATATATTGATCAGCGACGAAGAAGAATTTGGTTTCCGTTTCAGCAAGTTCCCGGGTGGCGGATTAGAATATGGGGAAGGCTTGCTGGATGGTCTGATCCGTGAATTTAAGGAAGAATGTGATGCTGAAATTGAAGTGTTAGAGCATTTTTATACCACTGATTTCTTTATCAAATCTGTGTTTAACGATAGTCAGGTAATCAGTGTTTACTATTTGGTGAAGCCTTTAAATGTTTTAAAATTGAACTTCAAATCACAAGCTTTTGATTTTGACCAGACGGGTGATATCAAACAAGCTTTCAGGTGGAAATACTTGCCAGATTTAAGTTTAGAGGAACTAACCTTTCCCACAGACCAAAAAGTATTGGAATTGCTTAAGTTAAAATCGTTCTAATAATCAAGGTATTCCTGATAAACGCTTTGTAAATAAGCTTTTCCTTGTTTAAGAATTGGTTTGGATGATGAATTTTGCTTTTGACCTTTCTGAGAAATCACATTTTTCCCTACATTATCAAAGCTGATGTACTGCTGCTTATCTACCCATCCAAAGCCATTATCCCAGCTGTAAAAAGCAAAATCCATACTTTTTTCATGGAATAGATCTTTACTCCATTTGAAATTTTGACTTTCCATTCCCAGCTGGTTCAATAAGGTTTTCGCTAAGTCGGTTTGCCCGCCTATTTTACCAATTTGGCTGCCGCGGTATTCGGGCTTGAGTACCTCTCCGAAAAACAACATGGGTATCTGGTACCTGCGTGGATGCCAAATTTCATATTTATTGCTGGGTAAACGATGCCCATGATCTGCTATGACCACGAAAAGTGTGTTTTTGTACCAAGGTGTTTTTTGAGCGGCCTTGATATATGCTCCGAGGCATGAATCGGTATAAAAAGCTGTATTTCTGATCAAATTAGGGCCTTCATCCAGCGGAAACTTAGGCTTTCCGGGAACTTCAAATGGCTCGTGATTGGTGAGGGTGAGCAAAGTGGAAAAGAAGGGCTGAGGTGTTCGATTAAGGTCTTTCAATTGCTGCTCAAAAACCTTTTCATCAAAAGCACCCCATTTAGAGTTCATGTCTTTGCGCTCGAATTGATTTTTATCAATCAATTGCTCATAAGCATGGCTCAATACATACGATTTCAGTCCGAAAAATTCACTTTCGCCACCATAGTAAAAAGAGGTGTGGTACTGATTTTTTTTAAAAATTTGTGAAATAGAAGGCAATTTCTCTTGTTTGCCGTTTTCCTTGATGATGCTACGGGTAGCCTGTGCCGGAAAGGCACTCAAAATAGCGATGGTACCTTTATCAGTTCGGTCACCCGTGGCATAGATCTGATTAAAAAGCAATCCATTCTCAATTATTTCCTCCATTTGAGGGTTTAATCCCTTTTCACCTCCCAAACTTTCCACCAAGTCTGCATGGAAACTTTCCAGGATAATGAGCACTACGTTTGGCCTTGATTGATTCAATATAGAGCGCTCAGCTCTTGGTAAATCAGGATATTGTTTCGCTACTAATTGCTTCGCATCTTTTGAATCCATAAATAAATAAGGATTCTTCTGATTAGATAAATTTTTGCTGATATCGTGTAAAAGATTCCAACTGGTGTTTACCGCTGCATGATTAGCAATGGGCTTTTGATCATAATACGACATGCTTTGATTGATTGGAGCTAATTGCCAACCACCTCTAATGAATAAAAAAGTAATGCCAAGTATGATAATTGAACTTAAAATCTTGACCGGTAATTTTAAATCGTCATTAGGTATTTGATAAACGATGATTGATTTTGAGAGCCAAATCGAACTAATCAATAAAAAGATAAAAATGCCCGAAGAGAGC
The DNA here is from genome assembly GCA_947459195.1 of Sphingobacteriaceae bacterium. Lineage (GTDB taxonomy): Bacteria > Bacteroidota > Bacteroidia > Sphingobacteriales > Sphingobacteriaceae > JAIPAN01. Next base: position 37,387 of record CANHCS010000004.1, on the reverse strand, counting down.
ATCAGGGGGGAAGAAGCGCTGGAAGCCAATGCCTCATTGGGCGCATTAATGGCGAAATCCAATGCCCTGTAATTGAATTTAGTTCCCCATTCCCGGTAAATATTCAAGTTGACGATCGTAATGATAGTCGATAAGAAAATAATAAAAATCAAGTAAACCTTCGTTAAAAACGCGTTTGCCGGAAATTTCGGATAAAACCACTTGATCAAATAAAAAATGAGCGGTAATAAAGAAAAATAAGCAGCCATTGACAGATCGAGCCGCAGTCCGTGATAAAAGGGTGCTAAAAACTCTGAAAACTGATTAAAATGAAGTTTTTCTCTGAAATAGATCACAAAAACTAAACGATCAAGGGAAAAGACCGTTAACCAAAAAACAAAAAAACGAAGCAGAACAGCCAGGTGCTTATACATGTTTTAGGGTCTGATAAGGTGAGGGTAATTGTAGCCAACAAGAGTTGTCAGCTACAATAAGAAATTACCTGCCGCTCATTTGCATGAGTTGATCTAAGCTGATTTCCTCATAATCCGTACCAGCAACAAAAGTGCCAACAGGTACTTTAGTAGATTGAATTTCTTTTACGGATGCTTTCACAGACATCCCATTTTGAAAAGAAGTAAATTCCAATGGGAAACCATAAGATTTTTCATAAAAACGACTGAGCGGATTCGCTACGATCTCAACGTCTTTAGTAAACCAAACATCAAATGAACTGTTGGTCCGACTTTCGCTGACAGCATATTTTTGAGCCTGATATCCTAAATAACTTTTGCTCTCATTGCTAGCTTTTAAAGTCATTTGAGGCATCATCTCCGACATTTTTTCCTGATCTGCAGGGCTAAAGATTACCGAGAATTTTTTACCCATCATTGGGATGTCCAACAAAAGACGTTCATATTCTTTGGGTACATTTAAAATGCTTTTCGAAGAAAACATTTGCGACTCAATTTTCATACTCGAGGTATCTCCCTTGAAATAAACATTGATTTGAGTAGGTAAATTGGCAGCCATGGCTTGTGCTTGAGGCGGAACGTTCCATTCAAGAGCGTAAGTGATTACCCCTTCGTTAATTTTTTGCTGTGCGAAGCTGGCCATACTCATCATTAATAAAGAGAGGCCCAGAAATAATTTTCTCATGTGTATTAATTTGATGGCTCAATTTACAACATTTCAATAATACTTCAGCTTTCCCCCAATGAATACCATTCATTATAAATGCCATTCAAGTAATCTGATACTTCTTTGCTTAAATTGAATTCCTCCTGAATGAAACAACAATAATTTAATATGGCACTTAGTTGCACGGTCTCCAGGGGCCGGTCTTTATAACTCAGGTTTCCGCACCTAATGAGTACTTCAATGAGCACTTCGCATATCTTTTTGACCTCATCGTTTCTTAGATGATTTTCAATTAAAATCAGTATCGGATTTTTTACCTGCTGGATCAATTTAATTCCACATTCAATGGCCGTTTTCTCCTTTGGTTGGAGCAGACATTCCTCACATCTTTTTATCGATTTTGTTATCTGCAGCATCTCTTTCCCCCCTTTTTTCATATTGATATAACGCAATCTTTCAACGATAATTTTCTATTTAATTAATTAAATTAATTTTAATATATTTAATTTAATGAAGATAACATCTCTATTCCTGATCTTGTTTTCAGCAAGTTTATATGCCCAGCCACCTTCAGGTGCGAGAATGACAGCCATTGCAGACGCAGGTGTTGCAATAGGCGATATCTGGTCATTAAACGTAAATCAGGCTGGATTATTGGATGTGGACAGTTTTACCTTGGCATTAGACCATCAAAAATTACTGTTAGATCAAAAAATTTCTGCATCCAAGCTCATTTTGGCTAAACCTTTCAAGCAAAACGTCCTTGGATTCGGATTTTCCAGATATGGCTATGATACTTACAAACAACATGAAATAACTTTTGCATTCGGGCGTGCATTCGGTCCTAAAATAGCTACGGCACTGGCTTTACATTATCATCAATTAAGTATTGGTATTTATGGCAAAACCTCGGCATACTCCATTGATGCAGGGTTGATTTACAAAATGAGTCCATTATTAAGTCTGGGGGCGCATGTAAGTAATCTTAATAATCACTCTTTTGGTGAAAACCTCAGTTTTATGGCCCTGCCTTTACGTATCCAATTCGGCACAGCTTATTCGGTAAGTCAACAGCTGATGATTGCAGCTGCGCTGGAACAAAACTCGGTGAGCCAGGCCGCACTAAAACTGGGATTAGATTATCAAATGATTAAATCATTGACTTTGAGAGCCGGGATTAAAACGAATCCAATTAGAGAATCTGCCGGTCTGGGTTTGTTTATTAAAAATTTCAAGTTCGATTTAGCCTTCATTAGCCAGCATTCTCTGGGTTTCGGTTCACAAATCGGGCTTTCCTATGAATTTTAATCTTAGTCAATTTTTCTGTTGTTGTTTGATGGTGATAATGATTTCAAAGACAATTATCGCACAGCAAAATACCGAGCAACAAGTGGCTGAGTTGATCGAGTCCTTATCTCATATTGCTGACGAAAATTTCGATTATGCGGAGATGATGGACCGGATCAATTACTACCGCTCTCACCCACTTAATCTAAATACTGCATCAGAAGCTGAACTGAAAGAATTTATGTTACTATCACCTTTACAAATCAGCTCTTTGCTGAATCACATAAAGGAAAATGGCGTTTTAGCTGATTTGTTAGAGTTGCAGGCGATCGAACATTTTGATTTAAATGATATTCAGCATTTGCTTCCATTTTTGAGTATTGGTTTACCAAATTCATTAATTGGTCTAGAAATTACTGATTTAATAGATGGGAAACACGACCTAATTATCAGGTTTAAACAAGATTTGCAAAAGAGAGCAGGTTACCAAGTCGCTGATAGCTCTCACTCAAGGTACGAGGGTTCTCCCCAGCAATTGTTAATCAGGTACCGATATGTATTGAATAAGCACATCAGTGCGGGAATAAATCTGGAGAAAGATCCAGGCGAATACTTTTATTCTAAGCATGCAGGTCTTTTCGATTACCGAGCCGCTAATATTTCATTAAAATCAATTGGGCCGCTTCAAAAATTGGTCATTGGCGATTATGATTTGCAATTCGGACAAGGCCTCACTTTATGGTCTGGCTTGAGCTTCGGTAAAAGTTCTGCTGTTCATACCTTGGTGAAGCCTGAAGTTGGTCTCAAACCATATTCATCTTTTAATGAGGGATTATTTTTTAGAGGTTTAGCCAATACCATCGGTTTTGGTGCTATCAAATTCACTTCTTTTTATTCTATACGAAAATTGGATGCTTCTCTGGATGAGAACATGGAAATTGGTTCCATTATTTTAACTGGTTTACACCGGACAGCTACCGAAATAGCGCACCAGAAAAATTTAAAATACAAAAGCTTTGGAGGAATCTTAGAGTGGAAGAGAAGTCATTTAAATTTAGGATTGATTGCCTTTCATTCTGCATTTGATCAACCTTTTGCCTCAGGAGATCAGCCCTATAATTTGTTTGATTTCCATGGAAAAACATTAAATAATTATGGTTTATCCGCAAATTATACCATTAGTAATTCCTATTTATTTTCGGAAATCGCTCATAGTTCTTCAGGAGGCACGGCATTTTTAGCTGGATTATTGACCAGCTTGAGTCCTAAATTATCACTCGGTCTACACTATCGAAATTATCCCAAAAATTACCATTCTTTTTTTAATGCTGCTTTATCAGAATCCAGTTCATCTATCAACGAAAATGGTTTTTATGCAGTACTCAATTTCAAATTTGATCGCAAATGGGAGTGGAGCTACTTTGTGGATTATTTTGTTTTTCCATGGTTGAAATATGGTGTGGATGCTCCATCCGATGGCTTCGAAATGTTAAGCCAATTGAGCTTTCAGCCCAACAAGCGTTTGCAGGTAATCGGACTTTATAAAATAGAACAAAAACAAGAAAATGATGATCAAGAGCAGACCTTTCATTTTTTGGAAACGATAAAATCTCAAAGAATTCGATTGGATTTGAGGTATTGGGTCAATAAAATGATACAAATCAGAAATCGACTGGAGACCATCCAAACTAAATTAGAAAGGAGCTATTTGACTTATCAGGAACTTCAATATAAACCTCTACAAAGTAAGTTCAGTTTTAATTGTCGTTTCACTTTATTTAAAGTGCCCTCTTACGATTCGAGGATATACACTTACCAGCCGGATGTATTGTACCAAACTTCGATCAGGCTTTTTCAAAATGAAGGAATGCAGTTCCTCGCCAATTTACGCTATCGATTGCAGAAAGGATTAGACTGCTGGTTGAATTATGTTTCATACCGATACAGTAATCTGGATCATATTGGAACCGGTTTGAGTGAAATTAAAGGAAATAAAGCTTCTGAATTGAAGTTTCAAATCAGGTATCAATTTTGAAGGTATGTACAAAGGCGAAATCCCATTCGTTCGTTTATTGGTTCCATTGATATTAGGAATTGTTCTTGCTTGGTATTATCCTTTCAATCATGCCAATTTATTATTGTTGATCATCAGCGGGATCCTAATTGTTGCTTTTTGGGGTGCTCTGCTCCATTATCAAAAGCGAAGGCTTTATTTATTTAATCATTATATCGGGTTGATAGCCCATCTGCTGATAGCTTTATTTGCATATCAGATCACGTGTCGTCAGTTACCAGGATCAGAACTGTCTTACTTTGCTAAATTCCGTTCTAAATCCTTACTCATTAGTGTAAACTCAGAGCCAACACTCAGGAATGATATATTACGCTTTGAAGCCAGGGTTCATTTTGCAGATCGTGTTACGGTGAAAGGTAATTTATTGATTGCCCTTAAAGTGGTTACCAATCGAGCATCTCAAATCAAATATGGTGATATGATGCTGGTTCCAGCTGCTTATCAGGAAGTAGAACCGCCCTACAATCCTGATGAATTCGACTTCAAATATTATTTAAAAACTAGAAAAATACTGCATCAAAGTTTCATCAATGAGCATGAAACTTTGAAAATAGACAGTGGGTATGGAAATCAAATCATGGCTTTTGCCTTGAACCTAAGGCGAAAAATTGTCGATCAGTTTAGAACTCATATTAATGGACAGGAAGCTGCCTCTTTGGCCTCCACTTTAATAATGGGTTACCGTGCCGATTTAAGTCCCGAGATTTTAAATGCTTATGCTAAAACCGGTACCATGCATGTGCTTTCCGTATCTGGCATGCATGTGGCGCTTTTCTTTTTATTATTTTCCTTCCTTCTTAAGCCGCTGGATCAACATAAAAATCTAAGGATTGCAAAGCTTTTTCTTCTCATTTTTTTGGTTTGGTTTTACGCCTTGCTCACCGGATTCTCTCCATCTGTAAACCGGGCAGCTCTCATGCTGAGTTTTGTGATAATCGGTAAAGCGGTCAATAAATCTATGAATGCTTATAATTTATTAGCTGTTTCAGCTTTTATTTTACTGCTCATCAATCCCTTGTATCTCTTCGATATTGGTTTTCAATTATCCTATTTGGCAGTATTTGGTTTGGTATTCATCCATCCGATCATCTATGAAAAAATGTATTTCAGCAATAAGATATTGGATGCCACATGGGCTTATGTGGCACTTTCCCTTGCGGCTCAAATCATCACTTCGCCGCTCAGTATGTATGTCTTTCATCAGTTCCCGCTGTATTTCTTACTCAGCAACCTCTTGATTGTCATTCCGGTAACGCTCATCATGTATCTAGGAGTAGTATTTGTTTTGTTATTGCCCTTAGGCATTCTTTTGAACCCAATGGGGCTCATCCTTTATCACTTGATCACTTTTACTAATCAGGCTCTTCAATGGATAGAATCCATGCCATTTGCCAGTCTGCAAGGAATCTGGTTCGATCAATGGCAATTGATGCTGCTGTACCTGATTGTATTTTCTGTGTTGCTGGCATTCCTCTATAAAAACAAATTTTTACTGTTTACCGCATTGATCTGTTCAGTACTATTCTTATTGAGTCTAAACCTTGTGGCGTACCGTACCAATGCTACCCAAAAACTCATTTTTTATAGTCTCCGTAAAAACAGTGCTATCGCTTTTATTAATGGTAAAAAGATTCATTTGGTCACCGAATTAAATCCGGAAGATAAAGCCTATCTCTTTTCTGTTAAGCCTTCATTGGAACATCTTGGATCAAGATATATGACCTGGCATGATCCCGGAGCTTCCTATTATTCAGCAGCTTTTTGCCAACAAAAAGGTTTGATGCAATTTGGTAATTTTAAAGTGATGAGGTGGGGGGCTAAAATGAACGGTCAATCATTAAACAAAATGATTAAAACGGATATTTTGCTCTTGAGCGGCAATCCGGTTTTAAAACTTAAAGATTTAGTAGACCGCGTAAGCTTCAAACGCTTATTGATTGATGGCACCAATCCTGATTATAAAATCAAAAAATGGATGTTGGAAGCTCGTTCATTGGGACTACCGTATCATGTTTTAAAGAAAAACGAAGCCTGGATACAAGTTATATCTTCAAATATTCCCTAATAAACATTTAAAAACCAAAACATTCGCAGGTATTGCTTATTTTAGCAACATGCAATCTTTTGAGCTGGATAAAAACGATTTGCTGCGCATCAAAGATGCGCTCGAAGCGGATGATGCAACGCTCCAGGAATTGCTTGCAGAGTTCCATGCTTCCGAAATTGCCATCGTGCTGGAGGGCCTCTCTCAGGATTCTCGCGATCGAATCATCAATATCCTACCGGCTGAAAAAGCTTCCGATGTATTGTCGGAGATGGATGCAGAAAGTCACCCAGAGAAGATCCTCGAAAATTTAAATCCGGAAAAACGATCTGAAATTGTTGAGGAACTCGATTACGATGATGCGACAGACATCATCAGCCAACTCCCTGAGGAGCAGCAAAATGAGATTTTGCTCGAACTCGATGAGGAGGATGCTTCCAATATCCGGACCTTATTAACCTACGCCGAAGATACGGCGGGTGGTTTGATGAACACGCAGGTCATCAAGGTGAACAGCAATTCTAACAAAAAAGAAGCCCTCGATGCAGTGATCCGCCTATCTGAGGAGATGGAGGAGTTCTACACCATTTATGTGGTGAATGATGATAATTTATTGATGGGTATTGTTTCTCTAAAAGACATCGTCAAATCAAAGAACAGCATCAAGATCATTGATCTAATACAAACTGATTTCGAATACGTAAAAGCAGAAACCGATCAGGAAGAAGTAGCCCGATTGATTTCTCAATATAATTTGACCAGTATACCAGTAGTTGATGATAACATGCAGTTATTGGGTCATATTACTTTTGATGATGTGATTGACGTATTGGAAGAAGAAAATACCGAAGATATCTTGAAGATCTCCGGGGTTTCTGAAGACGAGGAACTCTCGGGTAATTGGAAAGAAGCTGTTAAAAGTAGGCTGCCATGGTTAATTTTAAACTTAATGACCGCTTTTTTGGCTGCCTCGGTTATTCGTCACTTTGGCGGCACCATTGCTAAATTGAGCATTATTGCCGGCTATATGACCATGATTGCTGGTATGGGCGGCAATGCAGCCACCCAAGCATTGGCCGTAACGGTAAGACGTATTTCACTGAACGATTTGACCGATAATCAAGCTTACCGAACTGTTTTAAAAGAGTTTACAGTAGGTTTGATTAATGGTGGGGTAACCGGTTTGGTCGTGCTATCGGTAGCAGTTATTTATGACCAAAATCCCATGTTAGGTTTAGTTATTTTCCTGGCGATGACTGGTAATCTGATCATTGCAGGTGTGACCGGCTCGGCCATACCGCTTTTATTGAAAAGGGTAGGGATCGATCCGGCAGTGGCTTCTTCCATCATCATTACCACATTTACCGATGTTTTTGGTTTCATGCTCCTATTGGGCATGGCCAGTTATTTCCTCCTTTAAATCCTAAACATTCCTTTTTAGGCTGTATTTCTCAATTTTACTGTAGAGATGGCTGCGTTGAATATCGATTTCGTCAGCGGTTTTAGAAACATTCCAGTTATTCTTCTCTAATTTATAGCGGATGAATTCCTTCTCTGAAGCCTCCTTGTATTGCTGAAAACTCTGGTATCGGTCAAAATTACTGATCAAGCTGATAGGTGCATTATTTCCATTGCTACTTGCATGCTGGGTAAGTTGAGGATTGGCATAATTACTTACATCAGCTTCGGTGATCATTCGATCACTCAAAATAATCAGTCGCTCCACAAGATTATGCAATTCGCGAACATTCCCGGTCCAGGGGAGTGTTTTTAAAGCCACCATTGCGTCCTCTGTAATGTTTTTGACGGGGATGCCATATTCAGTGCAGATTTCTTCGCAAAAATGCTGAGCAAGAAAGGGGATGTCTTCCACACGTTCACTCAATTGTGGCACATTGATCAAAATTACGCTGATCCGATGGTAGAGATCCATCCTGAAATTACCATTTTCCATTTCCTTTTGGAGATCTTTATTCGTGGCTGCAATCACTCTTACGTCCACTTCAATCTCTTTTTCGCCTCCCACCCGGGTGATTTTGTTTTCTTGCAAGGCTCTTAAAACTTTTGCTTGGGCCGATAAGCTCATATCCCCAATTTCATCTAAGAATAAGGTGCCGCCGTTTGCCTGTTCAAACTTGCCAATCCTTTGTTTTACAGCCGAAGTAAAGGAGCCTTTCTCGTGTCCAAACAATTCACTTTCGATCAATTCTGAGGGAATGGCGGCGCAATTGACTTCCACCAAAGGGGCTGCCGATCGGTTTGACTTTTCGTGTAGCCACCGGGCAACCAATTCTTTTCCACTTCCATTTGCGCCGGTTATCAGCACTCGGGCATCGGTAGGCGCCACCCGCTCTATGGTTTCTTTTATTTTTTGAATACCAACCGATTTTCCTAAGATTTCCCTTGTTTTAGTCACCTTTTGGCGTAAAACTTTCGATTCAGTGATGAGGTTTTTCCGTTCAAGCGCATTTCTCACAGTGATCAGCAAGCGATTCAAGTCAGGCGGCTTGGAAATAAAGTCGAAGGCTCCCATTTTACTCGCTTCCACAGCGGTTTGAACGGTTCCATAGCCAGAAATCATGATGAAGGGTAAATCGGGTTTATGCAATAAGCCTTGTGAAAGCACTTCCATACCATCCACTTTATTCATTTTGATATCGCAAAGCACCAAGTCAAAATCCTGACTTTTGATCTTTTCGATTCCATCCGGGCCATTATCTACATCTTCAACGATGAAATTTTCATATTCCAGGATTTCACGTAAGGTGTTCCTAATGGCCCTTTCATCATCAATGATTAGGATTTTAGTCATAGGGATTATTCTGTTTTAGATAGTAGATGATTTATACCCACTAATATAGCGAAGCACAATCAAACAGAATAATAAATTTAAATTAAACGAAAATTTTTTAAAATAAAAAAGCAAGCCTGTAAGCCGGGTTCTGTATTCTGAAAAATCAGGATTTCTATCATTGATCTAGACCTTACATTGCTATAAGGCTCTAACGACCTACCCTCTGACATTGACCGAGCAGGCCTGTAGCGTCAGTTTATTTGGTCTTTCAACTCCTGGGGTTTACCGCGAAGCATGTCGCCATACTAAGCCGTGAGCTCTTACCTCACGTTTTCACCTTTTCCCCAATAAATTGAGGTAGTTTATTTTCTGTGGCACTTTCCGGCTCCCGATTTGCATCGGAATCCTTCCCGTTAGGAAGCAGGATGCTCTTTGTTGCCCGGACTTTCCTCTCCTGTATGAACAGGAGCGATAGAACGGCTTGCTGATACAAAGATACGGCTTTTAAACCATCTAAGACTCGAATAAGAATTTATTTGTCTATAACTGCTATTGACAGTTTTTCAGGTCCTTGTTTACGTCTTCCGTTTTTTTCAGCCCTTGTTTATTTCCAAATGAATTGGTGATATAGGTAATGATCTCAGCAATTTCAATATCACTCAGATCTTGTTGTGCTGGCATTTGTCCATTATAAGTTTTACCGCTAACTGTAATTTCACCATTGAGGCCATTTTTGATGATAAAAGCCAGTTTGTTTTTATTTGATTGGAGGTAAGTGGTATCTGTAAGGGGCGGATACAAGAGTGCCAAGCCGCTACCATCATTGTTATGGCAGTTGCCACATCTGCTTTCATAAAGTTGCTTCCCGGTTGTGTAGTATCGGTTGTAATTGATCTCCTCTTCCGACTGGCAGGCGCCGATGAAACAAATAATAGTCATGAAAAAGATCAAAATCCAGTTACTTTTCATTTTCTTGGAGCAAGAGGTCCATGTCTTTTAACAACTGTTCAACTTGATCTGTTTTTGTGCCATCATAAGCCCCACGCAGGTGTCTGTTTTTATCAACCAAAACAAACCAGCCTTGGTGAACCAATCCTTGTGGATCTTGCTGATCTTCGTAGGCGGCAACCAGGTAATTTTTGGCAGCAAACTGATAAATGGAATCCTTCGATCCATGAACAAATTCCCATTGATGGTCGTTTATACCTAGTTTAGTGGCGTATTTTTTTAGTCTAGAAGGCAGGTCGTACTTATAATCAATCGTATGCGAAAGTATTTTGACTTGAGGATTCCCTTTGTATTTTTCGTAAACTTTTAACATGTTGCGATGCATGATGGGGCAAATGGTGTTGCAACTGGTGAAAAAGAAATCGCTCACATAGATTTTTCCTTCAAAATCCTTTTCACTGATTAATAAGCTATCCTGATTTCTGAACTGAAAGGGAGGAATACTTTGATAAATGGTGTCTATCACTTTTTTGCCATCTACCATCTTTTCCACCGGTGCCCTCTCGCCCAGATAGGGCAATTGATCAGGTGTCTGATTGCAGGCTGATAAAATTAAACCAAGAAATAATAAATAAAAAAGGTTTCTCATGGCTTATCCTACTAATTGTTTCTTGGTGGCATCTAATATCTCGAAAGCCGCAGCCGAATTGGGCGCCTCGGCATAAACCCTCAAAACAGGCTCAGTTCCAGATGGTCTAATCATCACCCATGATTCTTCACTTAGGTGAAACTTAAAGCCATCGATGTCTTCTGTTTTAACTACATCATACTCTCCGAAATTATTATAAAACCCTGTATTGCAGTTTTTTATAATATCTTGCTTTAAGTCTTCTGTTAAGTGTAGATCATAGCGCTCAAATGCAAATGAGCCAACCTGATCATAGATTTCATCAATCAAGTCGGTGAGCGATTTGCCAGTTTTAGCCATAAATTCCCAAATGGTCAAACCCATCCAAATGCCGTCTCTCTCAGGAATATGACCCGCTACTGCAATACCGCCAGACTCTTCGCCACCGGTTAAAAAAGGTTTTCCGGAGTTAACCATCAAATCGCAGATGTATTTGAATCCGATCTTTGTGACTGTATTATTGATTCCATACAAATCACACAATTTTTGAATTTTGTTGGTACAAGAAAAAGTGGTGTAAACTTCTCCATTGAGGCCTTTCACCTTATTCATGTAGTGAATGAGCAATAGTAAGATGTGGTGCGAATCCACAAAATTGCCGTTCTCATCGTATAGTCCGATGCGATCGGCATCGCCATCAGTTGCCAAACCAGAAGCAATCTCACCCTCAGATAGTTTGATCAGTTCTGAAAATTCGGTTAAATTTCTGTGAATCGGTTCTGGAGCTTGTCCGTCGAACCCGGGGTTATGGTCGCAATGCAAAAAAGTGCAGTCTGGTAATAACCTGCGCATTACATTTTGTCCGGCACCATACATGGCATCGTAGGCCCAGTTCATGCCGCAGTTACGAATGGCATCCATATCAAAATTGGACTCTACATGATCGCAATACATACTCTCCAGATCTACATAAATGATCAAGCCTTCTTTTTGATATTCTTCGAGACTCTTCAGATTTAACTGAATGCTATCTGGAATCAGTTCTTCTACTTCATCAATCATCGCCGGGGTAGCCGGACCGCCGTAACTGGCCTTAATTTTATAACCATTATATGATGGAGGGTTATGAGATGCTGTTAAAATGATGCCGGCATCGGCTTCTAATTTAACCGTACCCAACGATACCATGGGCGTCGATACAAAATCGTTATTGGAGCGGAATACCTTTATTCCTTGTGAGGCCAATACCGCAGTGGTAGTATCTGCAAATAGTTGACCAGCAAAACGACAGTCGTTACCTACTACCGCACTAGGTTCTTCATAATTCTTTCTCAGCCAGAGGGCAGTGGCATAGGCAACCCTCTGAACATTCTCAACGGTAAAATCTTCTGCAATGATCGCCCTCCAACCATCTGTACCGAACTTTATTCTGTTTTTCATACTAAATTGACTGTTTTTAGCTATTTTTAGAGCCTTATTTCGCAAGTATATAAATCATTTGTGGCAATTAAAAATCTGGATGGCATCATGTTGAAAGTATTAAAATTCGGAGGCACTTCTGTGGGTAGTCCAGATCGGATGAAAAAATTATTAAACATCATTCGACCAGATGAGTCTCAATTAATTGTATTGTCTGCCGTAGCCGGCACGACCAATAAATTGGTATCGATTTCAACATTATTTTTAACTGGAGAAAAAGAGCAAGCGGCAAGGGCCATCCAACAATTGCGTAATGAATACGACACTTTTGTTGATGAATTGTTCGAGAGTGAATCAGGTAAATCAAAAGGTAAAAGTACGCTTGATTACCATTTTGGTCTCATTAACTCCTTGGCGAATGACTTGTTTACTCCAAAGGAAGAAAAGATGGTTTTGGCTCAAGGCGAATTGATATCTACCAATTTATTTCATTACTATTTGGAGGAGCTAGGCGTGAATTCGGTCTTGTTGCCGGCTTTAGATTTTATGAAAGTGGATGAAGATCATGAACCCATGGTCGAATTCATTGCTGAACAGCTAAAACCCATGATCGCTGCCCATCCAGCAGTCAAACTATTTATCACTCAAGGATATATTTGTAGAAATGCCTACGGAGAAATTGACAATTTACGTAGAGGAGGAAGCGATTATACCGCATCATTGATCGGTGCAGCCATCCGCTCGCCCGAAGTACAAATCTGGACCGATATTGATGGGATGCACAATAATGATCCACGAATTGTGAAGGGGACTAAACCCATTGCACAGCTGTCTTTTGATGAAGCAGCCGAGTTGGCTTATTTTGGAGCCAAGATCCTGCATCCGCAGAGTGTTTTCCCGGCTCAGAAATACAAAATTCCTGTTCGTTTACTCAATACGATGGAGCCTGATGCTCCAGGAACCTTGATCAGTACAGCAAGTGAGCCTGGTAAGATCAAATCAATTGCTGCAAAAGATGGCATTACGGCTATTAAGGTGCAGTCGAGCAGAATGTTGCTGGCTTATGGGTTTTTACGTCGTGTTTTTGAAGTATTTGAGCGCTACAAAACGCCAATTGACATGATCACCACTTCGGAGGTGGCTGTATCCTTAACCATTGATGATACTCTTCATCTGGAAGATATTTTAAAAGAATTGAATCATTTTGGAACCGTGGAGGTGGACAAAGATCAGACCATCGTTTGTGTGGTAGGGGATTTTGGAGCCGATAAACATGGTTTTGCTTCCCGTGTTTTCGAAGCGCTTAAACACATTCCTATCCGGATGATTTCTTATGGTGGAAGTAGCTATAATATCTCACTTTTGGTGAAAAATGATGACAAAGTGGAAGCCTTGCGTTCATTGCACAATCGTTTATTTGAATAAGGATGAAAATGTTTACACCCGAAGTGCTAGCTGATTTGAATAAGCAAGAAACGCCTTTTTATTTTTATGATTTAGGACTGTTAGAGCAAACTTTAAACGTCTGTTCAGCAGCAGCCAATATCTACGGGTTTAAAGTTCACTATGCATTAAAGGCTAATTTCAATGAACCTATTTTGAAAGCGATTGCAGCTAAGGGCTTTGGGGCCGATTGTGTAAGTGGGAATGAAGTAAAGCTGGCGCTAAAAACGGGCTTTAAAAATGATGAAGTGGTGTTTGCAGGTGTGGGAAAGTCGGATAAAGAAATACAAGAAGCCCTGGCATTGGACATTTTCTGTTTCAATGTGGAATCGGTGGAGGAGTTGAGCATCATCAACGAATTGGCTGCCAAACAACAGAAAAAAGCCCGCATAGCCATTCGCATCAATCCAAATGTAGATGCTAAAACGCATCAGCATATTACTACCGGATTGGAAGAAAACAAATTTGGTATCAATACTTGGGAGCTGAATGATTGTGTTAAAATTTTGCAGGAAGCCAAGCACCTGGAATTAGTCGGCATTCATTTTCATGTGGGTTCGCAGGTAAGAGACCTAGATGTTTTCAAAAGTTTATGCTTGAGAGTTAATGAGTTTAATAACTGGTTTTTAGATCGTGGTTTTGATCTGAAAGTCTTAAATGTGGGTGGGGGATTGGGTGTAGATTATTATCACCCAGATGAAAATGCCATCACCGATTTCGATTCCTATTTCAAGGTTTTCGATCAGTTTTTGGATAGAAGAAAAGGCCAGGAGGTGCATTTTGAATTGGGTCGGGCTCTTGTAGCCGCCTCTGGCGCATTACTTACCAAAGTACTCTACATTAAGAAAGGAATTAAAAAGAATTTCATGATCCTGGATGCCGGGATGACCGAATTGATGCGTCCGGTTCTCTATCAGGCCTATCATCAAATTGAAAATCTTTCTAAGCCTAGAAGTTCTGACCAAGCAGATGGACTCAAATATGATGTAGTTGGACCCATTTGCGAAAGTACCGATACCTTTTGTAAAGAAGTGTTATTGCCGGTAAGTGAACGTGGCGACCTGATCGCAATTAGAACAGCGGGTGCCTATGGAGAAGTAATGGCCTCCCGTTACAATCTTAGGGAGCCCATTACTGCGGTGTATCACCAATAATTAAGCAAAAGCGTTCAATCCGGTTACGTCCATGCCGGTGATCAACAAATGGATATCATGTGTACCTTCATAAGTTACCACCGATTCGAGGTTCATCATATGGCGCATGATCGGATACTCACCTGTAATACCCATTCCACCTAACATTTGACGTGCTTCGCGGGCAATTTTCAAGGCATGCTCCACACTGTTACGCTTGGCCATAGATATTTGTGCAGGTGTAGCCCTGTTCTCATTTTTCAAAACACCTAAGCGCCAGTTGAGCAATTGACCTTTCGTAATTTCAGTGATCATTTCGGCCAACTTCTTTTGTTGCAGTTGGAATCCGCCAATTGGTCTGTCAAACTGGATACGCTCTTTAGAATAACGTAGGGCAGTATCATAGCAATCCATGGCTGCACCCAAAGCACCCCAGGCAATGCCATAGCGAGCTTGATTTAAACAACTCAGAGGTCCTTTCAAGCCTTTGATATTTGGTAAAATATTTTCTTTTGGAACTTTAACGTTGTCAAAAACCAGTTCTCCGGTTGCCGAAGCCCTTAAACTCCATTTATTATGAGTTTCTGGAGTGGAGAAACCTTCCATGCCTCTTTCAACAATGATTCCCTGAATTTCTCCTTGCTCATTCTTTGCCCAAACTACCGCAATATCAGCAAATGGAGAGTTGGAAATCCACAATTTGGCTCCGTTTAAAATGACATGGTTGCCCGCATCTTTAAAATTGGTCACCATGCCCGATGGGTTAGATCCAAAATCTGGCTCAGTTAAACCGAAACAACCCATCATTTCGCCGGTAGCGAGTTTAGGTAGGTATTTTTTTCTCTGCTCTTCCGATCCGAATGCATAAATCGGATACATTACCAGTGAGCCTTGTACCGAAGCTGTAGAACGAATGCCCGAATCGCCCCGTTCAATTTCTTGCATCATCAAACCATAAGAAATATAATCTAGACCTGCACCGCCGTATTCAACCGGGATGGTAGGTCCGAAGGCGCCAATTTCACCCAAGCCTTTTAATAACTGTTTTGGAAACTCGGCTCTTTGAGCATAATCTTCAATAATCGGGCTAACTTCCTTTTTTACCCAATCACGAACACTGTCTCTTACCAAACGATGCTCTTCGGTTAATAATTCATCTACCAAATAGTAATCGGGTGCTTCAAATAAATCTTTCTTTTGCGATACGTGATGCTTGTTTTCAGACATAAGCTTTCTTGATGTTTGCTCAAATTTATGAAAATAGGATTTTCTTCTGCCCAAAAATAAGAAGTATTTGATTTCATGACTTATTTTTGTTGAATGGCTAAACTATTTCAGCAAGTTGCTTTAAAGGAAGTGCGCTTTTTTGCCTATCATGGCTATTATCCAGAGGAGCAATTGATTGGTTCGGTATTCTTTGTAGACCTGGAAGTTAGTTTCCAGAACCAATCTGCAGGTGATCAGCTGGCCAATACGGTGAATTATGAGACCCTGTTTTCTATTGCAGCACAGGAGATGAAGAAAACAGCAAAGCTGATAGAGACAGTTGCCCAGCGCATGCTCGAGAGAGTTCAGTCAGAATTTACTGGTTTAGAGGAGATCAGGGTGGTTATCCGAAAAATGCATCCGCCTTTGGCAGGTGAGGTTGGTCATTCTCAAATTGTATTAAATTGGAGTCGATGAATCATTCCTATCAACCCATCAATGAGCAAATCTTGGCTGAAATAGTCGCAATTGTCGGTTCTGACTCGGTGATTACTGATTTTTCCGAAAAGGAAAAGTATGCCAGAGATGAAACTGAAGACTTGGTTTATTATCCTGAAGTAGTCGTAAAACCTCGAAATAGTCATCAGATCGCTGATTTGATCAAATTATGCAATCGGCACCTCATTCCCGTTACGCCCAGAGGTGCCGGCACAGGTTTGAGCGGAGCTGCACTAGCCATACATGGTGGTCTGATGATCTCAATGGAGCAATTCAATCAAATCATCAGTATAGATGAAGATAATTTGCAGGCAACGGTAGAACCTGGAGTAATTACCGAGCAATTTATGAATGAAGTGGAGGCTAAAGGTTTTTATTATCCTGTGGATCCTTCCAGTAAAGGTTCTTGTTTTTTGGGTGGAAATGTGGCCCATGGCAGCGGGGGGCCAAGAGTGGTTAAATATGGTACCATCCGAGAATATATTCTGAATCTGGAGGTGGTTTTACCCAATGGTGAAATTATATGGACCGGGGCAAATACAATCAAATATGCTTCTGGCTACAATCTGACTCAATTGATGATCGGTTCTGAAGGAACTTTAGGAATCATCACAAAAATAGTCACTAAATTAATTCCAAAACCCACTCAAAACCTCTTAATGTTGGCTTCCTTCATTTCAAATGAAGAAGCTTGTGCTGCCGTTTCTGCAATTTTTAAAGCAGGAATGGTGCCATCGGCCCTAGAATTTATGGAGCGGAAAGGAGTGGAGTGGGTAATTGAAAAAGATCATTTGAACTTCGATTTAAAAGATGGAATTGCTGCTTTTTTATTGATTGAGGTAGATGGCGATGACCTAGAGCGCTTATTTGTTGAATGTGAGAAAATTAATGCAGTTCTAGAGGGTTTCAATTGTCAGGAGGTTTTATTTGCCGATACGGCTGCTCAGAAGGAAGAGTTATGGAAAATTCGCCGGACGATGGCGGTTTCAGTTAAATCGAATTCAGTTTATAAGGAAGAAGATACCGTGGTGCCTAGGGCAGCTTTGCCTAAACTCATCGCCGGTATCAAGGCGGTAGGTCAGCAGTATGGTTTTGAATCTATTTGTTATGGCCATGCCGGAGATGGTAATCTTCACGTTAATATCATTAAAGGGAATATGAGCGATGAAGCTTGGGAACATGATCTCAAAGCCGGAATCGCTGAAATTTTTAAACTAACGGTAGCTTTGGGAGGCACCATTTCCGGTGAACACGGAATTGGATTGGTTCAAAAAGAGTTCATGCACCTTAAATACACTGAAGTACACTTGGAACTGATGCGACAGATCAAAAAGGTTTTTGATCCTAATATGATCCTTAATCCAGGTAAAATATTTTAGAAAATGATTGATTTTAGTCAAGTTGATATTGCTCGTATTGGTATTTCTGTTGCTTGCGGTGCCTTATTGGGTTTTGAACGCGAATACCGAAATAAATCTGCCGGTTTCCGGACCATTATTCTTATTACCCTCGGTTCTACCATTTTTACGATGATGTCTGAAACCATGGGGGATGATCGCATTGCAGCCAATATCATCACCGGTATCGGTTTCATTGGAGCCGGGGTAATTTTTAAAGACAGTTATTCGGTTACCGGATTGACCACTGCTGCAGTTATTTGGATGGCTGCTGCCATTGGAATGGTGGTGGGTATGTACGACTACAACTTAAGCATCACTGTTTCTTTGGTAGTGGTGCTCATACTTTCCTTGTTTCATGGATTAGAGAATTTGCTCGATTGGGTGCATCATCGTAAAACTTTGATCGTCACCTTTGACGATAATAAGCTCGATTCACTCAAAACACTTGAAAATCACCTTAATAAATCAAAATTGAAATTCGCCAGGAAAGAGATCGCCAAACAAGATAATAAACTAGTGGTTACGCTGCTCGTTTTTGGACGTAAAAATCGTATCAAAAAATTAGATACTTATCTTTTGAGCTCAAATAAAATAGCTCATTTTAACCTGGCTCAAACTTCACGTTAAGCCAATATTTCCGCTTTTGACACTATTTGACTGACAATCAGTCGTTTAAACATCTTTTTTGATGTCATTCTGTCCTGATTTCTACTATTATTTTGTATTGGTATGCCTATTGAAATCTGTTAAACAAACCAATAAATAGGAGGATAAATTATGACACTTGTAAAATTTTCAAACGAAAACAAAGGAACCGCTTTAAACCCATGGATTGGTGATGTGTTCGATAACATTTTTAATGACACATTTTTCTCAGACAGAATGGTTTCGAGGGTGCCGGCTGTAAATATTTCAGAATCTGAAGGAAATTACCACATTGAGCTGGCAGTTCCTGGCTTAAAAAGAGATGATTTCAAAATTTCTTTGGACAAAAACGTGCTCAGTATTGCTGCCGACAAAGAATCGGAGCAAAAAGAAGAAAAGAAAAATTATAGCCGCAGGGAGTACAGTTACCAATCTTTTGTTCGTTCATTTAATTTACCAGATTCTGTAGATCAGTCTAAAATTCAGGCTGCTTATGAAAACGGAATTTTGAAGATCGATGTAGCCAAAAGAGAAGAGGCGAAGTATCAAACCCGCGAAATTGAGATCATTTAAATGTATTTTAGTTTGGTTTTGTGAAAAGACACTCGATATACTTCGGGTGTCTTTTCTTTTTAAATGTTAGGCCATTCATAATTCTTTGTAAATTTGGGGCATGGCCCGCGAAATATTAGAAACGAAAAGGAAAGCTTTAAAAATAAATCTCGATGCAAACATTTACGGTACTTTTGCAGAAATAGGTGCCGGACAGGAAGTAGCCCGTAACTTCTTTACCGCGGGTGCTGCATCTGGTACCGTTGCCAAAACCATGTCGGCCTACGATATGGTGTTTAGTAATTCCATTTACGGTACCGAAAGTTCGGGTCGTTATGTCACCAAATCACGTTTGGAGAAGATGCTCCAGCATGAATTCGAATTGCTCACCGAGCGTTTAGATGGTCCTCAGTATGCAAAGAAAACCTTTTTTGCTTTTGCAGATACTGTTACCACCCTCAATTTTAATAAGTCAAATGATCCACATGGCTGGTTAGGCATTCGCTTTCAAACGCAACCAGGCGGTCCTTCAAATGATATCGTTTTTCACGTTCGCTTACTTGATAGCGATGCCAGTTTACAACAAAATGTTTTGGGTGTTCTGGGTGTAAACCTAGTTTATGCCGCCTATTTTTATCATCAGGATATCCAAACCATGATCGAATCGCTGGTAGATAATTTAGCCATCGGTTCTGTAGAGATTGACATGATCAGTTTAAATGGGCCAGCTTTTGCCGGTGCCGACGATCGACTGGTAAATCTTTATTTGATTGCCAAAGGTTTCTCCAGTGCCGCTATTTTTAATCCTGAAGGCGAAGCTTGTCAGAGTAAAGATCTGCTTTACAAAAAAGATGTGATGATCTTGCGCACCAAGTATGGTCAAAAATCAACTCCTAATTTTCATCTTTTAAATACTGCCATTGAGCAATTTAAACGTTCTCAAAAATTAAAGGATGAGAATGTAATGGTTTTGATAGAAGTTTTGATGACCAATTTGCTCGAAGACCAGGATGAATTAAGTGCGGAGGATCTTAAAAGTTTTGCGGTTAGGGCAGAAGAGCTGTATAAAACGGGCAATTATGTGATTGTTTCCAATTATACCAGAAATCATAAACTTGCTCAATTCCTGAGCCGTTGTAAACCGAATAGTGTTGGTATATCGACCAATGTTGCCAACCTTCGTAATATTTTCAATTCCAAAAATTATGGTGAAAACTATACGGATGAATTATTGGCTTATGTAAGTGATCTCTTCAGCAAGAATGTGAAGTTATATGCCTATCCGTATTTAGACAAATCGAGCAATACCATTATCAACACTCAAAACATGCCGGTGTCTCCAGAGGCCAAGCCTTTGTTCGATTTCCTGGTAAGCAACGCTTATATTACTGATATTGAAGATTTTGATGCGAAAGATGTGAAAACCATCTAGTTTCGCATGTTGATGTATTGCAAGGGTTGACCAAAATCTTCGGTTCTGCAAAGTGAAATAACTGCTTGCAGATCGTCAATCTTTTTAGCTTGCACCCTTACTTGATCGTCCATAATGGAAGCTTGTACTTTCAGGCCGCTATCTTTGATCTTCTTCACCACATTTTTTGCAGTTTCCTTATCGATTCCCTGCTTGATCTTGATCTCCTTACGAATCATATTACCCGAGGCGTATTGCTCTTTGCCCATATCCATGCATTTCGGATCGAGTTGTTGTTTCACCATGCGAGAAATGATGGCATCCTGTATGGCTTTTAAGCGCATATCATCTTCAGTGATAATTAAGACAGTATTGGTTTTTTTATCCAACTCAACAGAACTGTTCGATCCGCTAAAATCATAGCGGTTCAGGATTTCTTTTTTAGCGATGTTGATGACATTGTCAAGTGTTTGACCGTCAACTTTGCTAACAATATCGAATGAGGGCATAAGCTAATATTTGACCCTAAGGTAACCGTTTATTAATTAAGTATCAATTCATTAGCCTGAATGGTGTTCATCACCCCATCCCAGAGTTTAATGCGCACCTGCAGCGCTTTTTTTACTGCTTCTAAGGCTTCTTTTGTTTTCAACTCATCACCATCGATCAATTCATCTGTCATTTGTAAAGCCAGTTGACTATGGTGGTCGCCGTCTACTTCAATATGACGCTCCAGATAATATTTGAAAATGGAAGTTTGTCCACCTGAGCTTTCATTCAGGTCTTTCACCATGGCAATGAACATATCAGGAATCAAATCCTCTCTACCAAAAGTGAAAACAGCGGCTTGTAAGTGTGGTTTGCCAGAATCGATGATCTCAAAAGTATATTTTACAAATTCTGAAATCGAGGGAGAAACTTTTGCATTTAACAAGGCAGCTTGAATGCTCGAGCCAGTTTTGAGTTCATCCAAGAAAGAATGAATTTGAGCGGTATTCGCTCCTGCCTGCTCCATGGCCTTTAAGTAAAGTTCAAAGTGACTAGTTCGATTACCCTCCTCATCCACATCGCTTTCTTCACCCACCACAATTTCATTGATTAAAAAGCGGGTAGAAGCATTACCAACCGGAAACCAAGGCGTACTCACACAAGTTAAAGATTGCTGTAAAGATTTTAACAAAGACATGAAATCCCATACTGCAAAAACATGGTGCTGCATAAAAATTTCTAAATCTTCTTTCTTTACAATGTTGCTGTAAACCGGGTGGACCGTTAGTTTATTACGCAGTTCCGAAATCTTCGCTTGAATTTTTTGAATGCTGGTGCTCATGAATGCAATGTTAAGCAGCAGTATTCAATGCTACAGCGTTTATTTTCTATTTTTAAAATCGGATGACAAGAGGTAAACGCTACACGGCCAAGTCGTGATTCAGTTCATCGTGTTTCCACTCTTTCGATTTTTGCATTTTAATTTTGGGATCGAACATACAACCGATACCGCAAATAAGCCAGGTAGGAGATAAGCCAAATTCTTTCGATAAGCTGTAAACTTTATCGACAGTGATGTCATTATCACCGTTCTCCATCCTGAAATACCCTACTTGAGTGATGTTGAGTATTTTGGCCATATCCTTTTGAGTGAATTTTAAAAGATGTCTTAACTCCTTAAGACGAGCACTTCTCAATCTTTTTTGATATTTAGATTGAGATGATTTAATCGCTTCCATATACATTGTATTTAATTTATAATTAATAACTATTATAATTGGTTAAAATTGTGTGGTGTCGAAAAATAATTTTCAGGTATCTTAATTTTAACATGTAGAAAGCTTTTAAAGTTTTAAAAAAATGCATGAGAAGCTTTCCAGGCTCCTCATGCATTATGCGATTATAATGAACAATGATTTTGGTCAATCCAATCCCCAATTCTTCCTGCAGCTGCTTTAGCAGCTGCATTTCCGGTTGGTAAATTGGTCGGACTAAGTTTGCTCAAACCGGAGAGGTAATTTTCTACGATCGCCACATCGGCCCAAACACTTGCTGTTGGAGCAACATTAGCTCCGCTGAGTTTAATTGCAGCAACTTGGAGGAATCCGGCTTTTGAATCCTTTATTCCACCTTTATTGGAAGTATTCCAAATGGCTTTGCCTTCGGCTTGCGTATAGGTATAGCCTCCAATTGTCACATTGCTAGCCCAAATCAAGTCTGGTTTTGCGAAAAAATATCCCTGAGAAAAAGCACAAGAGACTTCTGGCACAATCGGACAACCCAGTCCGCTAAATTGAAAGGTGCCACAACGGGTATTATTCCCAGATTTATATACTCCTGTTACGCTAGTATCTACACTAAAATTTTTGCTGACTGTTAATTGATAATAAGATTTAATGTTGTTTCGCGTTCCGAGATCGAATTTGATCACCGAATCTGTAAAACAATTTTGGCTGGGATCGGGTCGTAAGGCTGGCAGGTAATTCACCATCCAGTTAATACCATCTTCACTCATAGAAGCACTTACTACATCGTCCATGGTGGCACATTGCCCGAGTGTGATGTCCCAATGGCTCAAGTCCTGAACAGTACCGTTGAGACCGTTACCTGGGTTGGGATTTAATACTGACCAAATCCAGGTATAAGTGCCATCTCCATTATTATTAATGCTTTCAAGGGTAACGACATAGGGTGAGGAGGTACTAACACTTGGTAAAATGGTATTGAAAGCATTGGTGGTAATAAGGGTTTGAGGCCCGGAGTTACTCACTGAGTTTACCACATTTTGAGGAATTTCTTCCTCATGGCTCATTTTCTTACACGAACTCATGAAAATACCAAGGACTAATACAATTGCTGTAATTGACCAGATTTTGTTAATTTTTTTCATTTGATAAAGGTTTTAAGGTTTTTAGAAAAGGTTAATTGTGGTGATTAATACAACACCTATTCCAAACTTTCCGCACAAGTACTGTCACTCGTACGGAAAGTTTGTAAGATCAATTATTTAATTGTCGCACAGATGTGTGTCTATCCAATTATTCAAGCGGCTGGCAGCGTCTCTCGCTTCATCATTTCCTGTCGGAAGATTGGATGGTGTTAATTTGCCCAACCTGCTCAGGTAATTATCCACGATCAAGAGATCGGCCCAAACAGTTGCAGTTCGGCTAATGGTTGCTTCACTCATTTTAATAACCACAGCATTGATAAAAGCATATTTAGCATCTCTGATACCGCCTTTATTACTCGTTTCATAAATAGCCCTGGCCTCGGCTTGAGTGTAGGTGTATCCACCAACCTTAACATTACTGCTCCACACAAAATCATCTTTATTCAGATAATAACCCTGGCCCAAACTGCAGCTAGTGCTTATTTCCTCTGGGCGACCAAATCCACTGAACTTAAATAATCCGCAGCCCGCTTCACGGCCCGAAACATAAATGGCTTGAACCGAATCATCTACCGCAAAGCTTTTGTTTACGGTAATTCTGTAATATGATTTCAGGCTACCACGTGTGCCTAAATTCAATTGAATGACGGTGTCAGCTGAGCAAGATTGGTTAATGTCGATCCGGTATTCAGGCCTGAATGTAGTCCAGGTAATACCATCCGTACTGACTTCACCCGTTACGATATCATTCATAGTGGCGTAATGCCCAAGGGTCATGTCCCAATGATCAAGATCTTGGACCGTCCCGTTGGTGCCATCACCCGGATACGGATTTTGTGCCGACCAACTCCAGGTCCAGGTGCCATTGTCGTTATCAATGATTGTGTCGAGGGTAATGGCATAAGGAGAGGAGGTACTCGTGCGGTCATCCAGCGTGATAACCGTTTGGCTCGAGGTTGAAATGGAGTTTGTTAACATTTCCTCATTTTGAGGTGAAATCTCCTCATTCTTCAAAGTTTCGCAAGAACTGAGGGTAATGGTTGCAGCGATCATTAATCCTAATGCAGGCTGCCATAGTTTAAAGGTTTTCATAATACGTTTATAATTTAATTAAAAAGAAATATTTAATTGCCTTTAAGCCTACAAGTGTTGTACCAGATAATTTTACTTAGGTTGATTTTTCAATTCAAGATTTTTTCTAAAACGCTGGGGGAGCGGTTTTACAATCTTGATGCTTCGCTTAGAGAGTTCGATGCTGGCGTTTAATTCAAACCCAACCAGGATAATCAAGGAATTGATGTACATCCAAATCATCATAACGATGAGTGTACCGATGGAACCGTATAGTTTATTGTAAGTCCCGAAATTGTTGATGTAATATGCAAAACCCCAAAAGGTGAGTATTGCCAAAATGGTAGCTAGCCATGCACCCGGACTAAAAAACTTCCATTTTTTGGGAGTAGCAGGTCCATACCGATATAAAATAGAGATAGTGATTAGGTAAAGTCCGGTTAAGATGAGCCAACGAGCGACCTCTATTAAAAATATCCAGAAACCCGGATTGAGTAATCCGATTTCACGTCGTAAAATACCAAAGAAGTACTCACTAAAAGTGATGATGGTTAAACTCAGGATCAGTGCTAAAATGAGTATGAAACTAAGTTTTATTGCTACCCATCGTTGTTTAAGCCAAGTTCTGTTCTCTAAAATAAGTGATGATTTATTGAACGCAAGCATCAAACTGTGTACGCCGTTGGTAGCAAAGAACACAGCGAAAAGAAAACCGAATGAGAGTAATTTTCCATTTTGGTTTTTGATGATATCCTCTAATGTTGATTGTACAGCCAAGTAGGCGTTTTGAGGAAGTACCATTTCTACCAGTGAAAGTAGTTGATCTTGAAAATCTGAAATTGGAATGTATGGAATGAGCGTAAACAAGAAAATGATACCCGGAAATACAGCCAACAAGAAATTATAGGCTAATGAAGATGCTTTATTCACCAGCGATTCTTTGGCTAACTCTTTGAAAAAAAACAAACCGACAGTGTATAAGGGTAGGGGTTTGAAACCCGGCAGAATAAGCACCTTTGTCCATTCAATGAATAGAAAATAAGGTTTAAACTTCAATAACCATCGGTGAACAGAATTCATATTTAATTAAAATATGCCGCCATTTTATTCAAAAACTCTTCAGGAGGTAAACAAGGTTTATTTTTCTCCATATCAACAAACACCAGGGTCGTTTCACCCAGATTGATCAACTCCTCCGCCTCATTATATAACTCATATGCAAAGTGAATTCGTATGCCTGGCATTTTATCAATGACCACCTTAACTGTGATTTCCTGATCATACTTAGCGGGTTTAATGTATTTGCATTTCAATTCGAGAACAGGCATCATGATACCGGAGTCTTCCATTTCCTGATAACTCATGCCCAGGCTTCTCAGCATTTCCACTCGTCCAACCTCATAAAATTGGGCATAATTACCATAATACATATAACCCATCTGATCGGTTTCACCGTATCTAACTCTAATTTTTGTGGTATGGGTATACATTCTTTATTTCTTAATATTTCTGTCGTTCAAGGCCTGCTGAAACTTCTTAGCATTCGCTAAATGTGCGGTCATATTGGTGGCGAAATTATGGTAGCCTGAAAAATCTTCTTTCGCACACATGTAAATGTAATTGTGCTTTTTATAGTTCAACACTGCATCTATTGCAGCTATACTTGGCATGCTGATCGGCCCTGGAGGCAAACCTCTATTTTGGTAAGTATTATAGGGAGAAGCCGTTTGTAAATGTTTATTTAGCACTCTGCGGATACTGAAATCTTTGGTAGCAAAAATGACCGTAGGATCTGATTCTAATTTCATGTCTGTGAATAAACGGTTCAGGTACAGTCCGGCAATGGTCGGCATTTCGCTGTCTACCAATGCTTCACTATCCACAATTGATGCCAAAATGCTTACCTCGGCAGGAGTGAGACCTATTTCTTCGGCTCTTTGCTTCTTTTTTTCGGTCCAAAATTTCTGATATTCTTCATACATGCGTTCAAAGAATTGCTCGGCATTCGTATTCCAATACAGTTCATAACTATTGGGCAAGAACATCACATATACCTCGTCTTTAGTAAATCCATGGGCCTTTACAAAAGCGGTAGAATCCAGTAAATGAATGATAGATAAACTATCGGCTTCCAGTTGGCGGGCTATCACCCCGGCGAATTCTTCTTTTAGCCTGATGTTTTGAAAATTCAGTTTTACTGGTTCCTGATTGCCAGATTTAAGCATATTGATCAGTTTGCGGTTGCTCATCCCTTCTTCTAATCGGTATTTACCGGGTTTGATCTTTTTAAAATTCATCTTTCCGGCTGCCCATCTGAAGCTATTGCTATCAATTAAAATTTCATTTTCGCGAAGATTTTGCATTAAATCTTCAAAATCCGATCCGGTACGAACGAAAAGGTATTCTTGTTTATCACTTACATTGCCACCTATAAACTTCCAGAGGTAGGATGATCCATAAATTCCCCCGATCAGCAATACGAAAAGCAAAAAGGCTAAGCCTATTTTCGTACTTGTATTTAGTTTTTTACCAGATTTCTTGCTCAT
This sequence comes from Sphingobacteriaceae bacterium, assembly GCA_947459195.1. Classification (GTDB taxonomy): domain Bacteria; phylum Bacteroidota; class Bacteroidia; order Sphingobacteriales; family Sphingobacteriaceae; genus JAIPAN01. The sequence continues at coordinate 10,291 of CANHCS010000004.1, read as the reverse complement.
TGATTTATAAATTAAACGTTTTTCTCCAGGCTAATAGACCGCCATTTAGGTTCCTGACATTTTTAAAACCCGCCATTTCTAAAATTTGACAAGCAGTTTTGCTTCTGATACCTCTTTGGCAAATCACCGCAATTTCGGTTGACGGATCCCATTCCAGATCTTCTATACTTTGTGGTAATTGACCGAGCGGGATATGAACACCTCCAATATTGAAGGTGTGGAACTCGATTGCCTCTCGCACATCTAAAAGCTGTATATCTTTTCCTTCTTGAAGACTTTGCTTTAATTCTTCCGGACTGATGTCTGTCATTATTTTCCTCCAGAAAGAATTACGTTCACACTGCTTCCTATACTCACTTTACTCAGGGAATCGGTAGGTGCCGGATACTGTTTTATGATTTTCGAATTGATGGTATCGCGGCCGCTTCCTTGAAAGTTGACGGTTCCCATTTTCAAAGATGAGCCTAAGAGCGCCATTCTTGCTTCACCGAGTGTTAAGCCTAATAAGTTTGGAATATCTACTTCACTGGCACCTTTTCCATCCCCTAAGATCAGATCGATGACAGAACCTTTTGGTAGAGAGTTACCGGCCTGAAGATCGCGTCCCCTGAAACGGAAAGCAAGCACCACATCTTTTGCCACATCATTTACATAAGTTGTGTCACCCAATTTGAGACCATAATTACTCAGGGTGGCGGCTACCTCTAAATAAGTTTTACCGCTGATCTCAGGGAATCGGATGTCGGGCGCCTGACGAGTGATGATGGTAAGATAAAGTGTTCTATTCAGTTTTACATTCGTATTTGGATCCGGATCTTGTTCAATCACTATGCCAGGTTCTTTGTCTAATTGGTAAACCGAATCAATTTGATAACGAAAACCTTGGTTCTCCAGTAATTCTATTGCTCGCTCAATAGGCAGTCCTTTCAGCTTTGGTACCGGAACGCCTTCGCCATGATGTGTGTAAAATCTCAAACTGTAAAAAATGATTAGTAAAAAGGCAAATACAGAGCCTAAAGCCCAATACAGGTTTTTACGAAAGGTTTTGGTTTTAAGGTAGGAGAAGAACGAACTCATCTGTATGTAATTATAATTCAAACTTAATCGAAAAATCAGGAATTTGGAAGTAAGTGCAGCTGGCAGCACCGTAAATTTCAATTATATTTGAGGCATATGAAGAAGAATATCGCCCTGGTTACAGGAGGATTCACCGGAGAATCGGTGATTTCTCTCAAAAGTGCAGCAGTTATTGAGCAAAACCTGGATGCCTCTAAATTTAATGTTTATAAGATTGTTATTACGCCACAAAATTGGTATTTTGAGGACAAGCAGGGTGCAAAGCATCAAATTGATAAGAATGATTTCAGTCTTGAGTTAGCTGGCAAAAAAATCATATTCGATGCAGTATTTGTGGGCTTACACGGCTCACCTGGCGAGGATGGAAAACTGCAGGGTTATTTCGACATGCTGCAAATCCCTTACACCAGTTGCGATGCACTTACTTCGGCCATCAGCATGAATAAAGGCTATACCAAAGCCATTGTCAAGGATATTCCGGGATTGCATGTGGCCAGATCCTGTCAGTTTTTTGAAAATCATCCCGCGAATGCGGAAACCATACAACAAGAATTAAAACTGCCTTATTTCGTAAAACCGAATAATGGCGGCAGCAGCATTGGTATGAACAAGGTTAAATCGCCTGCCGAAATTCAGGAAGCCTTGGATAAGGCTTTCGCCGAAGATACCCAGGTGCTGGTTGAAGAATTCATCCAGGGCCGGGAATTCACTATCGGGGTATATAAAGGTAAAGATGGTATCAAGGTGCTTCCAGCCACTGAGATCATCTCTTCCAAAGAGTTTTTTGATTTTGAAGCCAAGTACACACCCGGCGTATCGCAAGAAATTACACCTGGACGCATGAATGCAGAAGAAGTGGCCCGCGTAAATCAGATTGCTAATAAAGTATACCTCAAACTGAACTGCAGGGGAGTAGTGCGCATTGATTATATTTTAGAAGAAGGCACCGGTAATTTCTATTTTATTGAGATCAATACCGTGCCCGGACAATCAGAGAACAGCATTATTCCGCAGCAGGTCAGGGCCACTGGGCGTACCATACAGGATTTTTATTCGGAATTGATTGAAGTGATATTGTAATTGTCATCCTGAGCTTGTCGAAGGATGCTTCACATACACTCAGCATGACATGAAGGACTAAATAGCGTACTTTTCGATGATTTCTGGACTAACCGCTGCCCCTCGTCCGGTTTGCAAGTCGATCATCACATAATCAAACCAGCCATCGCAAGAAATTTTATTGGTCTTTTTGTTGATGATCTCAAAAATAACCTTACAGCCTTTGGTATTGATTTCAGAAATGCCGGTATGTACGATAAATTCATCGCCCATACTTAATGGTCGTTTGTACTCCACATGCGCAGTTTTTACCACCCAGCCGAAGCCCATTTTCATAAACTCTTCCATGGCCATGCCATAATGCTTTTCCATTTGTTCGTAACGGGCTGCCAGCACATAATCAAAATAAGTGCTGTTGTGCACATGGTTGAACATGTCGATATCATCAGGGCGAACCTTAAATTCGCTACTAAATACGCTGAGACCTGAAGGATTGTTCATGCTGCAAATATGGGTAATTTTTTAATTGGCTCATTTGTTGCGATTTTGAATGCAAATACCTACATTTGCAAACAATTAATAGAATGTTTAACGCTTTAATATTATTCAAGTAATGTATTTAAGTAACGAATTTAAATCAGCCATTTTTGCTAAACATGGCAAATCTGCAACTGATACCGGCTCTGCCGAAGGACAAGTAGCTTTATTCACTGCACGTATTGCGCACCTGACCGAGCACTTAAAAAAGAACAAAAAAGATTTTTCTACCCAGCTTTCTTTGCAAAAACTAGTTGGTAAGCGTAGAGCGATCTTGGCTTATCTGTACAAGAAAGATATCAACAGATATCGTGCAATTATCAAAGCACTCGAGTTAAGAGATATCATTAAGTAAATCTTAACCCAAATTGAAAAGCCATCTCATTAGGGGATGGCTTTTTTGATTGTAAATAAACAACCCAATATAGATGACACATTCAAAAGAGGAAAAATGTGTCGAAATTAAAACAACATGAATCCAATTAAAAAAACCTTCGATATCGGCGATGGCCGCATGATCGAAATTGAAACCGGAAAATTGGCAAAACAGGCTGATGGTTCCGTAGTCGTAAAAATGGGAGACACCATGCTTTTGGCAACGGTAGTAAGCTCCCCAACTGCTAAAGAAGGTGTAGATTTCTTACCCTTATCTGTAGATTATCAGGAAAAATACGCTGCCACAGGCCGTATCCCTGGTGGTTTCTTACGCCGTGAGGCTCGTTTATCAGATTACGAAGTATTAATTTCTCGTCTGGTTGACCGTGCCTTACGCCCGATGTTCCCAGAAGATTACCATGCAGATACCCAGGTGATGATTTCCCTGATTTCTGCCGATAAAGATATCATGCCTGATGCATTAGCCGGTTTAGCCGCTTCTGCAGCATTGGCGGTTTCTGATATTCCGTTCAACGGACCGATTTCTGAAGTTCGTGTAGCTAAGATTGATGGTAAATTGGTGATCAACCCATTAATGAGTGAATTAGAGCGTGCGACTTTAGAATTTATTGTAGCCGGATCTGCCAACGATATTGTGATGGTGGAAGGGGAGTGTAAAGAAATTTCTGAAGCCGAAATGGTAGAAGCGATTGAATTTGCACACAAAGCCATTAAAATTCAGGTTCAGGCGCAACGTGAACTGGCTGAAATGGTGGGTTCAACTAAAAAACGTGAATACTGCCACGAAAATAGCAATCCTGAATTAAGAGAAAGAGCTTTTGCTGATACTTATGCACAGGTATATGCCATCGCAAAATCAGGTTCCAGCAAACACGAGCGTTCAGCTAAATTCTCAGAAATCGAAGCTTCATTTATTGCTTCTTTAGGTGAAGGAATCGACGATGTGACCAAGTTTTTAGCTAAGAAATATTTCCACGATGTACAATACGATGCGGTACGTAACTTGATCTTAGACGAAGGAATTCGTTTAGATGGCCGTGATTCCCGTACCGTACGTCCAATCTGGAGCGAAGTAGGTTATTTACCAGCTGCTCACGGTTCTGCGGTATTTACCCGTGGCGAAACGCAATCTTTAACTTCAGTAACCTTAGGTTCTAAGTCTGATGAGCAAATGATTGACGGAGCTTTTATCAATGGTTACAATAAATTCTTATTACACTATAATTTCCCAGGATTCTCCACCGGTGAGGTTCGCCCTAACCGTGGTGCCGGTCGTCGCGAAATTGGTCACGGTAACTTGGCCATGCGTTCATTAAAACAAGTATTGCCTGAGGAAAATCCGTATACTATCCGTATCGTTTCTGATATTTTAGAATCTAATGGTTCATCCTCTATGGCTACCGTTTGTGCGGGTACTTTAGCCCTGATGGATGCCGGTGTACAAATCAAAGCGCCAGTTTCTGGTATTGCCATGGGTTTGATCACGGATGAGAAAACCGGTAAATACGCCATTTTAAGTGACATCTTAGGTGATGAAGATCACTTGGGTGATATGGACTTTAAAGTTACGGGTACCGAAAAAGGTATTGTAGCTTGTCAAATGGACTTAAAAATCAATGGTCTACGTTGGGAAGTGTTAACTGCTGCTTTAGAACAAGCTAAAGAAGCCCGTTTGCACATCTTGAACGAGATGAAGAAAACCATTACTACACCTCGTGAAGATTACAAACCACATGCGCCACGTATTGTTACCCTGAAAATTGATAAAGAATTCATCGGTGCTGTAATTGGCCCAGGTGGTAAAATCATTCAGGAAATGCAGCGTGAAACTGGTGCTACCATTTCTATCGAAGAAGTTGACAACCAGGGTATTGTGGAGATTTTTGCAGATAACAAAGCTGCCATTGATGCTGCCGTTGGACGTATCAAAGCCATTGCTGCTAAACCTGAAGTAGGTGAAACTTACGAAGGAAAAGTAAAAACCATCATGCCTTTCGGTGCGTTTGTAGAAATTATGCCTGGTAAAGACGGTTTATTACACATTTCTGAAATTGACTGGACTCGCCATGAAACCATGGATGGTATCTTCAACGTTGGCGATATGATAACCGTTAAATTACTGGATGTGGATAAGCAAGGTAAACTGAAGCTTTCACGTAAAGCTTTGCTGCCTCGCCCTCCGAAACCGGAAACACAAGAAGCCTAATTTTTAAAAGCCCTCGATTTATCGGGGGCTTTTTTTATGTCGGATTAGCTATATTTGAACAATGAAACACCTCATCGCCCCTTCGGTTCTTTCCGCTGATTTTGCCAATCTGCAACGCGATATTGAAATGTTGAACCGTAGTGAAGCCGATTGGCTACACATCGATATCATGGATGGGGTGTTCGTTCCCAATATCTCTTTCGGATTTCCCGTGTTGCAGGCCATTGCCAAACATGCACAAAAACCTTTGGATGTGCACCTGATGATCGTGGATCCAGACCGTTACCTAGCCGATTTTAAAAAGGCTGGAGCAGCAGTGATCACCGTACATTATGAGGCTTGCACTCACTTGCACCGCACCGTTCAGGCCATCAAAAACTTAGGTTGTAAAGCCGGTGTAGCCATCAATCCGCATACACCGGTTTCCGTACTCGAGGATATTTTACCTGATTTGGATCTGGTACTAGTGATGTCGGTAAACCCTGGATTTGGCGGACAGTCTTTTATTGAGCAAACCTATCAGAAACTACATAAATTAAAACAACTGGCCAACGCGGTTAATCCCAATCTTTTAATAGAAGTAGACGGTGGTGTAGGACCAGGAAACATCGCCAAGCTAGTGAACGCAGGAGCTTCTGTTTTGGTTGCAGGGAACGCTGTATTTGCGGCTGAAGATCCCGAAAAAATGATCCATCAATTGAAAAATATATAAAACATTATGAAACATAATTTTGGTGCCGGCCCTTGTATTCTGCCGCAGGAAGTATTTAAACAGGCTGCTCAAGCGGTTTTAGAATGGGATCAAACCGGTTTATCCATTTTAGAAATTTCACACCGTACTTCTGAATTTGAAGAGGTTGTTGCCGAAACAGAGCGTTTGGTGAGGTCCTTATTAAATGTACCTGCTGGTTATTCAGTAATATTTTTACAAGGTGGAGCCAGTCTTCAATTTTCAATGGTTCCCATGAATTTATTGGGTGATGGACAAAAAGCTGCATATCTAGATACCGGTGTTTGGGCCAATAAGGCCATTAAAGAAGCTAAGTTATTTGGCGAAGTGGCGGTGGTAGGTTCTTCAAAAGAACAGAATTATAGCTTTATTCCTAAAGATTATGACATTCCGAAGGATGCAGTATATTTCCACTGCACCTCCAATAACACCATTTACGGCACTGAGCTGCATCAATTCCCGAAATCACCGGTTCCGGTGGTTTGCGACATGTCATCCGATATTTTCAGCCGCCAGGTAAATGTGGCTGATTTCGACCTGATCTATGCCGGTGCACAAAAAAATATGGGCCCTGCAGGTGTAACATTGGTTATTGTGAAGGATGAAATTTTAGGGAAGATAGATCGAAAAATTCCTTCGATGTTGGATTACAAAATTCATATTGAAGGCGAATCAATGTACAATACGCCTCCGGTTTTCTCCATTTATGTATCCATGCTTAACCTGAAATGGTTAAAATCGAAAGGAGGGGTGCCAGTAATTGAACAAGAGAATTTGGCTAAAGCCAGAGCACTTTATGCCGAAATTGATCGAAATCCATTGTTCAAAGGTACCTGTGCCGTTGAAGATCGTTCCAACATGAATATCTGTTTCGTTATGGAAAACCCGGAACTGGAAAAAGACTTCTTGAAATTTGCCGAAGACCGTGACATCGTAGGAATTAAAGGCCACCGCAGTGTGGGCGGCTTCCGTGCCTCCATGTACAATGCATTGCCAATATCCAGTGTACACGTATTAGTGGATGCCATGCAGGAATTTGCTGAGAAACACGCTTAATTGACCAATATCTCTCATGATTAAAATATTAGCTAACGACGGTATCGATCCAATCGGTAAAACTTTATTAGAAAAAGCTGGTTTCCAAGTCGTTACAGTAACCGTTCCTCAAGACCAATTGGCATCGGCCTTACAACATTATGATGCTTTAACGGTTCGTAGTGCCACTAAGGTGCGAAAAGAATTGATTGATGCCTGTCCGAATCTTAGACTGATTGGTCGGGGTGGGGTAGGTATGGATAATATCGATGTGGAATATGCCCGAAGTAAAGGAATAGCGGTGGTCAATACTCCGGCTGCCTCATCTCTTTCGGTGGCGGAGTTGGTATTTGCGCATTTGTTTACCGGTATCCGTTTTTTACAGGATGCCAACCGAAAAATGCCAATGGAAGGAAATACTAGGTTCAATGATTTGAAAAAGGCTTATGCCAAAGGAATTGAACTTCGTGGTAAAACCATTGGAATCATCGGTTTTGGTCGTATTGGCCGTGAAACCGCAAAAATTGCACTGGGTTTAGGTATGGATGTATTGGCCTATGATTTTAATGAAGTTCCGGCAACATTGACACTTCAATTAAGTGGAAATACCAACGTTGAAGTGCCCATAAAAAGAGCGAGTTTAGATCAGCTCTTTAGCCAATCTGATTTCATCAGCCTTCATGTACCTTACTCAGAAAAACCTGTGATCGGTAAAGCTGAATTTGAACTAATAAAAACCGGTGCCGGACTGGTAAATTGTTCACGTGGCGGGACTGTCGACGAACAAGCCTTATTGCAGGCTCTGGATAGTGGTAAACTGGCCTTCGCCGGATTAGATGTGTTCGAAAATGAACCTACTCCATTGCAAACACTTTTATCACATCCTAAAGTATCCTTAACGCCACACATCGGTGCCTCTACCAATGAAGCACAGGAAAGAATTGGTACGGAGTTGGCAAATTTGATCATCGATTTCTTTAAGCAATCATAAAAAGCCTTTATGCCCAAAATCAAAGCTTTTAAAGGTATTCACCCCGATCAAGCTTGTGCAGCAGATGTGGTTTTGGAGGTAGAAAACCTCGATTTGCCAACTGCCCGAGAAATTCGAAGCCAAAAGGCACGTTCTTTTGTTAATATGCTGGTTCCGAAATTAGAAAACCGTTTTTTAATGGGTTCTAAAACTGAATTGGCTTTTAAGAAAATCAATGAAAATTTCGAGGAATTCATAGAGAAGTCATGGTTGATTCGTGATGAAAAGCCCTCGATCTATATTTACCAAGTTCAGCACTTTGGGATTACTCAAACTGGAATCTGGACGCTTTCGGCTATTGATGATTACCTGAACAATACCATCAAAAAACACGAATTAACCCGTGCGGATAGGGAACGTGGATTGATTGATTATTTACAACAAACCGGTATCGATGCCAATCCGGTATTGATTACCTACCAAGCTGATACAATAATTGATCAAATCATCTTAGAAACTGTTAAGCATGATGCTTTGCTGTCATTCGAAAAATCGGGTTCGATACATTCGGTATGGAAAATTGATCAAGAAGAGCAATTAAAAACGATCACACAGGCATTTGGATCTCTTAAACACAGCTATATCGCAGATGGGCATCATCGTGCTGCGGCAGCATCTACCTATGGCATCGAATGTCGTAAACTGAATTTGAAACACCATGGAGCTGAAGAATATAATTTCTTCAGTTCTGTTTATATGTCTACAAATCAACTCAGAATTTTTGAATTTCATCGTTTAGTTAAAGATCTGGGAAAATTATCGGTGAATTCATTTTTAGCGCATCTTTCCGATCAATTTGAATTGGAAGAATTAAAGCATGTGGCGGAATTTAAGCCCATTAGCTTTCATCAATTCGGCATGTATTTGGCTGGAAAATGGTTTAAAATTGCTTACAAAGGTGATTTATCTGGCAATCCGGTTAAGGATTTGGATGTTGCTATTTTGCAAGATGAGGTTTTGACCAAGTTATTGGGTATTACCGATCCCAGAACTGATGCCCGACTTAGTTTTGCGGGTGGATTAACTCCTCTTCATGAATTGGTAAATAAAGTGGATGAAGGTGCTTTTGATGTCTTGTTTACGCTTTACCCGACCAGTATAGATGAATTAATAGCCGTAGCAGATGCAGGTGAAGTAATGCCACCCAAATCAACCTGGTTTGAGCCTAAATTTCTTTCAGGATTGCTCATACACCAACTTGACTAAAGTTTTTTCGCAAAGCCTTTAAGCCCATAATCACCCAAATAATGGCAATTAGAAGTGAGAAAACAATCATGCCAATGGCAAGATAGTTGTCCATTAACCAGTTTATTCCGGGATCGTTGATGAATTGAATGATGATCAAACCGATCAGACTCGAAAAAAATGGAAACAATGCTGCTACAATAAAAAGTGAATTGCTCCTAACCGTATATGGGTGAGCATTTTTATAAAGAAATAACTGCCTCATCAATAGTAAAACGATAACAAAGGCAAACAAGAAGCAGGTGAATAAAAAAAGGGCGAATGCGCCTAATCCATTAAAAGAAATATCCGACATGGTTCTATCTTTTTAAGATTGAACGCAAAATCAGGATTCAAATTGTAATTGGCTTAAATATCGATACAATCCTTCTTTATTTTTGATTAGTTCTTCATGAGAACCACTTTCCACCACACGTCCTTTTTCTATCACTACAATTCGATCGGCCTCACGGATCGTAGATAATCGATGGGCAATAATGATAGAAGTTCGATTTTTCATTAATTCTTCCAGAGCTTCCTGAACTAATCTTTCCGATTCAGAATCGAGCGAAGAGGTTGCTTCATCTAAAATTAAGATAGCGGGATCTTTCAATAATGCACGTGCAATCGCGATTCGCTGTCTTTGCCCGCCAGATAATTTTACACCACGTTCACCCACGAGCGTTTCATAGCCTTCGGGGAAACTACTGATGAATTCATGTGCATTTGCCCGCTTGGCCGCTTGTATGATCTCTTCTTTGCTTGCACTCAGCTTACCATAAGCGATATTTTCCAGAATAGATCCACCAAATAAAAGCACGTCTTGTGGTACAATGGCTACTTGATTTCGGATGTCTGTTAATGAGAATTGATCAGCAGATTGACCATCAAATAAGATGTTGCCTTCTTGTGCCTCATAAAATCTTAGAATCAATGATGCCAAGGTTGATTTTCCGGCTCCACTTGGCCCAACAATGGCCACTCTTTCACCAGATTT
>CANHCS010000003.1 GCA_947459195.1 Sphingobacteriaceae bacterium | reverse complement strand
AATCGGCATTTTTCCTGTTAAATCACAAACTCTCGACATGACTGTAATGTGTATCGTTTATAAATAAACCCTTGTTTTAGGGCTTGCAAATATCAGGATTATATATTTAATACACAATACTTGAATGGAATATTTCTTTAATTTTTTAATGTGGAGATACCGATATTGTTTCTTACTGTTTTTCTGAGTAAACTCGATAAAAATTCCTAAGATGAGTTTAAGAATCCACAGTTTCGAAGAATATACCCAGGTTTACAAAAAAAGCGTTGATCAACCCGAAGCTTTTTGGGCGGAAATTGCTGATAATTTTTTGTGGCAGAAAAAATGGGATCAGGTTTTGGACTGGGATTTCCGCAAAGCGGATACCAAATGGTTTAGCAATGCCAAATTGAACATTACCGAAAACTGTATCGATCGTCACCTGGAAAAATTGGGGCATCAGTCTGCCATTATCTGGGAACCTAATGATCCGGAGCAGCATCACCGAAAAATTACTTATAAAGAGTTGCATGCCAAAGTGAGCCAGGTAGGTACCATGCTCAAAAACAATGGTGTAAAAAAAGGCGACCGCGTTTGTATCTATATGCCGATGGTCCCTGAATTGGCTATCGCCGTGTTGGCTTGTGCTCGTATCGGTGCCATCCATTCTGTAGTATTTGGTGGTTTTTCGGCACAGTCTATTGCCGACCGTATTCAGGATGCCCAGTGTGAGGTGGTGATTACTGCCGATGGTGGTTTTCGCGGCACTAAGGATGTTCCACTCAAAAATGTAATCGACGAGGCCCTGGTGCAGTGTCCATTCGTTCGCCGCGTAATCGTGCTCACTCGTAGCCGCACCCCGGTTTCGATGATCAAAGGCCGTGACTGCTGGTGGGAAGATGAAATTAAAAAAGTAGAGATCATGGGGAACCCAGAATGTGTGGCGGAACCCATGGATTCCGAGGATGAACTATTCATTTTATACACTTCCGGTTCAACCGGAAAACCCAAGGGAGTAGTCCATACCTGCGGTGGTTATATGGTGTACACCGGTTATACTTTTGCCAATGTCTTTCAGTATGAGCCTGGCGAAGTGTTTTTCTGCACAGCAGATATTGGCTGGATCACCGGCCATTCTTATCTGGTGTATGGCGCTTTGTTGCAGGGAGCCACTACCTTAATGTTTGAAGGGGTGCCTAACTGGCCAGATGCCGGACGTTTCTGGGACATCGTAGACAAATACAAGGTCAATATTCTTTATACGGCGCCAACTGCGATCCGTTCGCTGATGGGTTTTGGCGATGAACCCCTTGAAGGTAAGGACCTGAGCTCACTCACCAAACTGGGTTCGGTAGGCGAGCCAATTAACGAGGAAGCCTGGAATTGGTACAACGAAAAAATTGGGAAGCGTAAATGCCCCATTGTTGATACTTGGTGGCAAACCGAAACCGGTGGTATCATGATTTCGCCTTTGGCGGGCCTCACGCCAACTAAACCGGGTTATGCCACTTTACCGCTGCCGGGTATTCAGCCATGTTTGGTGGATGAAAACGGTAATGAAATTGAAGGCAATGGCGTAAGTGGAAACTTGTGTATCAAATTCCCTTGGCCAGGAATTATCCGCACTACTTATGGCGATCATGAGCGTTGCCGGACCACCTATTTCTCCACTTACGATAATAAATATTTTACCGGAGATGGTTGCTTACGCGATGAGGATGGTTACTACCGCATCACCGGCCGCGTAGACGATGTGATCAACGTTTCGGGTCACCGTATCGGTACCGCCGAAGTGGAAAATGCCATCAACATGCACGCCGATGTGATTGAAAGTGCGGTGGTGGGTTATCCGCACAATATCAAAGGTCAGGGCATTTATGCCTATGTGATTTTGGGTTCATCGCTCCACGATCATGACCTTACCCGTCGTGACATTTTACAAACCGTAACCCGCATTATCGGAGCCATTGCCAAGCCAGATAAGATTCAGTTTGTGTCGGGCTTGCCAAAGACCCGCTCCGGAAAAATCATGCGTCGTATCTTGAGAAAGGTAGCAGAAGGAGAGACCGAAAACCTTGGAGATACTTCTACTTTACTTGATCCGGCAGTGGTTGACGAAATCAAAGCCGGCGCCCTGTGATAAAAGGGTAAAGGCATTATTTCTTATTTTAGCAGGATGAAACAAGAAAAACCCGTCATCCTGGTCGTAAACGATGATGGTATTGATGCCCCGGGCATCAAGGCCCTCATCGATATGATGAAACCTTTAGGCAAAGTGGTGGTGGTGGCACCAGACAGCCCTCAGTCGGGCATGGGCCATGCCATTACTATTGGCAAACCGCTTCGTTTAACGCAGGTGCATTTGTATGAAGGTGTGGAGATGTATAAAACCTCAGGAACACCGGTAGATTGTGTGAAACTGGCTGTTCATAAGGTTTTAAAAGGTAAAAAACCAGATTTGTGCGTTTCGGGCATTAACCACGGGCTGAATAATTCCATCAATGTGATTTATTCCGGAACTATGTCGGCGGCGATGGAAGGTGCTATTGAAAGCATTCCTTCTATCGGGTTTTCTCTGGATGATTTTGGTTATGATGCTGACTTTAGTCCCCTGACTAAATTTGTGCAAAGCATTACCCGACAGGTAATTGCCAATGGGCTTCCACTAGGAACGCTGTTGAATGTCAACTTCCCGAAAGGAGATCAAATAAAAGGTATCAAGATCTGCCGCCAGGCGAATGCAAAATGGGCGGAGGAATTTGACGAAAGACAGGATCCTTACAAACGGAGTTATTACTGGCTGACCGGCGTTTTTCAAAATAACGACCATGGTCAGGATACCGACGTTTGGGCACTGGAGAATGGTTATGCATCGGTAGTTCCGGTACAATTTGACTTAACTGCCCATCATGCCATTCCTTTTCTGAATACCTGGAGTTTTGATATTCAAGAAGGATAATTTTAGTAAAACCATGCTCAAAGGCTCATTTTTCATCAAATATCGCATATGAAATATTACCTCATAGCCGGCGAGGCATCAGGCGATCTGCATGGCGCCAATTTGATGAAAGCCCTCAAAGTGCAAGACCCTGCAGCGGAGTTTCGTTTTTTTGGTGGCGATTTGATGCAGGAGCAGGGCGGAGTTTGTGACAAACATTATTCGGAGATGGCCTTTATGGGCTTTGTAGAGGTGCTGGCCAATCTACGCACCATTGCCAAAAATCTGAAGCTGGCTAAAGCATCGGTAAAAGCTTACCAGCCCGATGCATTAATTCTGATCGATTTTCCTGGCTTCAACCTCAAAATTGCTGAGTTTGCCAAGGCAGAAGGTATTCCCGTACATTTTTATATTTCGCCCAAGGTTTGGGCCTGGAATCAGAAAAGGGTTTTGAAAATCAAGAGGGTGGTAGACCATCTTTATTGTATCCTGCCTTTTGAAGTGGATTTTTATAAAAGTTGGGGCATGGAAGTGGATTATGTGGGTAACCCCTTAATGGATGCCATTGCGGCTTATCGGTTTAAACCAGATTTTCGAAAATCGCATCAATTAGACAATCGGCCCATTTTGGCACTCCTCCCAGGAAGCCGCAAAATGGAACTGAAACATATTTTTCCTGTGATGTTGGCAAGTGCCGATCGTTTTCCTGAATACCAGGTGGTGATCGCGGGAGCGCCGAATTTCACCCCAGATGATTATGCACCTTACCTGGCAGTTAGAAAATTGCCAATAGTGTTCAATGCTACTTACGATCTGCTAAAAAACGCACAAGCTGCCCTGGTGACCTCCGGCACGGCCACATTGGAAACTGCCTTGTTGAATTGTCCGCAAGTAGTGCTGTATCGCGGTAGTAAAATCTCGGTGACCATCGCCCGTTTATTGGTTAAGATCAAATTCATTTCTTTGGTCAACCTGATCATGGATCGGGAAGTGGTAAAAGAGCTCATTCAGGAAGCCGCTCAGCCAGATCAAATAGCTGGTGAATTGAATGGAATTATAAATAACTCAGAATCAAGGGAACGAATGCTTCAAGATTATAAGGAGTTGGCTCAAAAGGTAGGTCCCGCAGGTGCTTCTGAAAGGACTGCTGCACTTATTCAGAAATATTTGCGCAAATCAGATTAATTCCCGAAAATTGCAATCCTAAATGGGGGATTAGCTCAGCTGGCTAGAGCGCTTGCATGGCATGCAAGAGGTCATCGGTTCGACTCCGTTATCCTCCACCAAAAGAAAAGCTCACCTGAAGGCGAGCTTTTTTATTTTAATGACATTTTTTTTACATAAACTATTCCGAACACAAAAAATCCACTTTTATGTTTGCGGTGTGAAAAAGGCTTTTAATCAAATTTTAGCTTGTTTAATAATTTTCTCTTTCTCGGTTGTTATTTCAGCTGATTACTGGAGAAATCCCAATCTTGCTTCGATTGTGATATTAGAAATTGAGTCTAAAAAAAGCAGCGAAAAACGTTCTGATTCATCTAAAGAATTAAAACAAGAGCTCAAACAACCCCTTCTTGTAAATTCCCGTAATACCTATTGCCAAGCTTCAGTCTCTTCCAAAACATCAGACTGGTACCTGGAGACCTACTCTAAACCGCATTTAAGCAAATCTGATCTCCCCCCGGAGCTTGCCTGATTTAATTTTTGCATTGTGTCTGGCATTGTGCTAAATTGCCTACATACGGGTTATAATTTGTAATTTGTCATTTTATTAATTATCCAATAAGTATTTATGAATCCAATAAAGCGCCTTTGGGAGCTTATATTACTAGATAAAAAAGAAATAGGTTCAGTCTATTTTTATGCAATATTTAGTGGTTTGCTTCAGCTAAGTGTTCCTGTAGGTATCCAGGCAATTATCAGTTTTGTACTCGGGGCCTCCATGGTTACTTCCATCTATATATTGATCCTATTGGTGGTAATTGGAGTTTTTTGTGTAGGCTTTATGCAGTTAAACCAGATGAAAATCATCGAAAAAATTCAACAGCGCATTTTTACCCGTTACGCCTTTGATTTTGCAGAAAAGGTTCCTCGTTTCGACCTCATCAAAATGGATGGGTATTATCTGCCCGAGAAGGTAAATTATTTTTTCGATACACTGAACGTTCAGAAAGGCCTTTCTAAATTATTATTAGATGTACCTACGGCCAGTATTCAAATCTTGTTTGGTTTGTTATTGCTTTCGCTTTATCATCCGGTTTTCATTGTTTTTGGATTGCTACTCATTTTAATTTTATGGCTAATTCTGAAGACCACTGCTAATAGTGGTCTATCTACCAGCTTAAAAGAAAGTACTTACAAATATTCAGTGGTGGCATGGTTGGAAGAAATGGCAAGAGTGATCAAATCTTTCAAATTCAGTCAAGGATCTCACCTTAATCTTGAAAAAACAGATGAGCGTGTATCAGGCTACTTAAGTGCCCGTACAGACCATTTTAAAGTTTTGCTCTTTCAATATCAAGCTTTGGTAATCTTTAAGGTGGCCATTACTACGGTCATGTTAACCGCAGGTACATACCTTTTACTGAACCAACAACTGAACATTGGGGAGTTTATTGCTGCAGAAATTGTGATCCTTACCGTCATTAATGCGGTTGAGAAATTAATTGGAAGTTTAGAAAGTGTGTATGATGTGGTAACTGGCTTAGAAAAACTAGCTATAGTGACCGAAAGCCCGCTGGAAAAAGACGGTGAGGTTGACTTAGATCCACACGGAAAAGGATTAGAAGTTCAATTTAGGGATTTCAGTTTCAGTTATCCCGATGGTAAAAGGGTGCTCAATGACCTGAACTTTGATATTCCTTCCAATAGCAAGGTTTGTGTGAGTACACAGGCCGGTTCAGGCAAATCAACCTTTTTAAAAGTATTGAGTGGTAATTACTGTGATTTTGAAGGAGGATTACTTTTAAATAAACTACCCATCAATTCTTACCAATTGGAAAGTTTAAGAACTCAGATTGGAGTCTTCCTTAATCAGCAAGACATATTTATGGGAACGGTCTGGGAGAATATTACCATGGGTCGATCTGAAATCAAACAAGAAACGGTGATGGAAATTGCTAATGGCTTAGGAATATCCCGTTTCTTAGATCAACTTCCTAACGGTTTCAAAACAAAACTAGATCCGAGTGGTAAAAAAATGTCTAGTACTCTGGTAAGATCTATCTTGTTGCTGAGGGCGTTTGCCAATCAGCCTAAATTAATTTTGCTCGAAGATCCATGGGAAGGGTTAGATTCAAGTGTTCAGGAAAATATTAAGAACTATCTTTTCAATCAGCTGACCAACACTACCGTAATTGTAACTTCAAAAGATGATGATTTTGCTCGTAAGTGCGATGGACAAATAATTTTAACAAATGGTAAAGCAAACTTTGTCACTAAGAAATAAATATGAAAAATTCTAAAAAGCAATTTTCATTTAAATCGTTTGAACAGATCTATTTAGTTAATAGAAACAGTAACGTAAAGTACTGGTTCTTCGGTATTCTCGGATTCTTGTTCATCATTCTATTATTGCCTTGGACACAGAATATCAAAGCCAAAGGTGTGATCACTACATTGTATCAGGATCAGCGTCCGCAGGATATTCATTCTCCCATTCCGGGTCGTATTGTAAAATGGTGGGTGAAAGAAGGTGATTATGTTAAAAAGGGTGATACGCTGTTGCAGATTTCAGAGATCAAAGAAGATTACCTCGATCCCAGACTGGTTGGACGTACGCAGGAACAATTGCAGGCCAAGAAAGGATCTATTGATTTTTACGAAGGAAAAATCGTAGCAACTGGTTCTCAAATTGAGGCCTTGGAGCGATCTAGAAAATTGAAACTAGAGCAGTTGAATAACAAGCTGATTCAGTTGGATAATAAAATCACTGCAGAATCAGCTGAAATTACGGCTGCAAATAATGAGTTTAAATTGGCAAAAGATCAGTATGAACGTCAGCAATTGATGTACGAGAAAGATTTAGTTTCCCAAACCCAATTGCAACAAAGAAATATTGCCTACCAAAACGCACTGGCTAAGAAAATAATTGCTGAAAATAAATTGGCTCAAACCCAGCAAGAAGTGCTCAATACCAAAATTGAAAAAAATAGCGTAGAGCAAGATTATGCTGAGAAAATTAGTAAAGCTGAAGGAGACCGTTATCAAACAATGAGCCAAGTAGCTACCGGCCAAGGAGAAGTAGCCAAACTCGAAAATCAATTGAGCAACTATACCATCCGAAATGGTATGTATATCCTATTGGCACCCCAAGACGGTCAGATTGTACAAGCCAACAAAGGCG
Organism: Sphingobacteriaceae bacterium; assembly: GCA_947459195.1. Lineage (GTDB taxonomy): Bacteria > Bacteroidota > Bacteroidia > Sphingobacteriales > Sphingobacteriaceae > JAIPAN01. The sequence goes on along the minus strand of CANHCS010000003.1, from coordinate 50,317 downwards.
GTATTGGTGAAGTGCTCAAAGAAGGAGAGCGAATTACCATTATTGTGCCTCAAGTGAAGAATTACGCCGTTGAAATGTTTGTTCGACCGGTTGACCTTCCACTAGTCAATGTGGGACAGTCGGTTCGTTTCATGTTCGATGGTTTCCCGGCTATCATTTTTAGTGGTTGGCCCAATGCCAGTTACGGAACTTTTGGCGCTAAGATTGTAGCCTACGAAAACACCATCAGCCCGAATGGCTTATTCAGAATTTTGGCCATCGAAGACCCGAAAGACAAACCTTGGCCCCCACAGTTGAAAATAGGCAGTGGAGCCCAAGGGATTGTGCTCTTGAAAGACGTACCAATTTGGTACGAATTGTGGCGAAATGTAAATGGATTCCCACCAGATTTTTATCAGATAAAGGCGGATGTAAATAAGGATGCTGCTCCTAGTAAAGCGAAGAAATAATGAAACTTAGGAATTTCCTGCTGATTTTTTTGATTGGTTTTTCTGGGAGGCTCCATGCTCAGGATTCACTTATTTCGCTCAATGCCGAGCAAGTGTTATCTATTGTTAAAGCATACCATCCGGTAGTTAAGCAAACCGATATTTCCATTGCAAAAAGCAAGGCTGAAATTACCCAGGCTCGTGCAGCATTTGATCCAATCATCAGTAATTATACTGCCCGAAAAACTTTTAACGGACTTAATTATTACGATTATAATTCACCGCAAGTAAGTATCCCAACCTGGTACGGAATCGAAATTTATAGTGGTGTGGAAAATTTGAGCGGTAACCGCTTAGACCCAACTGAAACTGTAGGGCAGTCCAGCTACCTTGGTATCAACATTCCATTGGCCAAAAACTTATTGATTGACAAACGAAGAGCAGCCCTGAGGCAGTCTAAAATAATGAATACGCTGGCCAAAGTGGAGCAGCAGTCAATAGTCAATAATTTATTGATGGAAGCCATGGAAGCCTACTGGCATTGGGTGAAGGCTCATCAAACGCTCACAGTTTTAGAAAATGTGGTCCAGGTAAATGAAAAGCGATTCAATTTAGTTAAGCAAGCTTATTTTTTAGGAGAGCGACCGGGGATTGATACCGTGGAGGCATTGGCGCAATTGAATAGTTTCAAATTTGAACGAAATCAGCGCTTGCTCAACTTTCAAAATGCCGGATTAGAACTCTCGGCTTATTTATGGAAAGCAAATGGGGAAGCCTATGTTTTACCTGAGCAGGTGGTCCCTCAATCTGGTTGGGAAAGTGAACTCAATATCCAAAATTTTAGCTTGGTGTTAAATGATCTGATGGATGCCGCTGAAAAAAATCATCCCGATTTAAGGCAATATGATTATAAAATTGAGTCGCTCATTATTGACAAAAGGTTAAAATTCCAAGATTTATTACCGAAGGTCGATTTGAGCTATAATCACCTGGCCAAGGGTTCGGAATGGTTCCCAAACAATGGCATCAATAACTTGTTCGAGAATAATTTCCAATATGGTTTAAAAATCGCCATTCCTTTACGTTTTTCGGAGGGCAGGGGAGCGTATAAGGTAGCCAATTTGAAATTGCAGGAAACCAGGCTCGACCTTAACCAAAGCCGTTTAAAAGTTCAATTGAAAGTACAATCCTACTACAACGAATTCTTAAACTTAAAGAATCAAACCAGTTTGCAAAGTCTCAACTTCGCCAATTATCAGCAATTAGTACAGGCAGAGGAAACCCGATTTTTCAATGGTGAAAGCTCCATGTTCCTCATCAATGCTCGAGAAACCAAGGCGCTGGAAGCACAGGAAAAGTTAATTGAACTCAAGGCAAAATACTTTAAGACCATTTATGCCTTGCAATGGAGCGCTGGTTTGTTGAACTAATTGGTTTTTTAATTCCTTGAGTTGAAAACAGAACTATTTAAGGGCAGGACGGTTCTGATCGCTACCATGCATCAGAAGGAAAAGGTGATCGCACCTCCTTTAGAAAATTCATTGGGACTTAAAACCCAATTATGCCCAACGCTCAATACCGATTTATTCGGCACTTTTTGTGGGGAAAAAGCTCGAACAGAAAGTCCCATCGAAACGGCCAGGTCCAAGTGTTTAAAAGCTTTAGCCATCACCGGGCTTGACTTGGCTATTGCCAGCGAAGGCTCGTTTGGTCCGCATCCATCTCTTTACTTTACCGCTGCTGATGTAGAAACATTGGTCATGATCGATCAAAGACATCAATTGGAATTTGTGGTAACCGAAATTAGTTTGAATACCAATTTTAGTGCAAAAGCTATTGGCAATCTAGAAGAATTAAAGGATTTTGCTCAGCTCACAGGCTTCCCGGATCATGGATTGATATTGCGTAGATCTGTCGATTCGTACGAGGATCAAGTTAAGGGAATTACAGATGAACAAGTGTTGAAAAGTCACTTTGATCAATTGATGCGTTTGCATGGAGAGGCCTATGTAGAGACCGACATGCGAGCTATGCATAATCCCACTCGTATGACTGTGATTGCCCAGGCAATGGACAAATTAATAGATTTACTTGGCCGTGAATGTCCGCAATGTAAAACACCTGGCTTTGCAGTATCTGAAGCTATTCCCGGACTTCCTTGCGATTTGTGCGGTTTGCCTACACGTTCAATTTTATATCATCGGTTTCTATGTCAGAAATGTAACTTTGCGGAAGATAAAATGTATCCATATCAGAAGGAGAAAGAAGATCCGATGTATTGTGATTTCTGTAATCCCTGAATTTGAAGTTCATGATCAGTAAAGACATCAATCAAGCTGCACAAATTTTAACCAGCGGAGGCATCATCGGTTTTCCTACAGAAACTGTTTATGGTTTGGCTGGCGATATTTACAGTGAGAAGGCTATTGCTGATATTTATCGAATCAAACAGAGACCACGCTTTAATCCACTCATTGTGCATCTTAAATCTGGGGCCGACTTGGATACGGTCGCTACCGATATCCTGCAAAAAGCTCGGGAACTGGCTGCAGCCTTTTGGCCCGGGCCTTTAACGATGGTATTAAAAAAGCAAGCCCATATTCCCGATTGGATCAGTTCCGGAAAATCGACGGTAGCAGTACGGGTACCTAACCACCCCGTGGCGCTTTCTTTACTTCAGCAAATTGATTTTCCTTTGGCGGCACCAAGTGCCAATCCTTTTGGTTCCATCAGCCCTACCACTGCAGCACATGTAGAAGATTATTTTGGAGATCAAATCCCAATGGTATTGGATGGCGGAGCTTGCCAAAAAGGAATTGAGTCTACCATCATAGGTTTTGAAGGTAATGAGCCCATCGTTTATCGTTTGGGTTCGGTCTCTATTGAAGAGATAGAGGCCGTTTGTGGACCCATTGAGGTTCGTAATCATAATGAAGCAGCACCAGAAGCACCGGGTATGCTTGCCAAGCATTATTCTCCTTCAACAAAGCTTATACTAAGCGATGATCTAAAGTTATCTTTAGAAACTCATTATGGGAAACGAATAGGGGTATTGAGCTTTACAGATGTTTTTGATGCTCCTTCCATTGTGAAGCTTGAAATCTTATCTGCTAAAGCAGATTTAGCAGAAGCAGCAAGTCATTTATATGCAGCCATGCACCGTTTGGATCATGCAGAAATCGATTTAATCATTGCTGAGAAACTACCTGATACAGGCCTTGGAAAAAGTATAAACGATCGGCTGAAACGTGCCGCTACACAATAATTGCTCAAACAGAAAAAGAATATCAACTATTTACTAAATTTCGAGTATGAATTTTGATCTCCTCATTTCCAATTTAACCAATCCGGCATTTTTGTTTTTTATATTAGGAATTGTTGCCGTAAAGCTGAAAAGCGATTTGGAAATTCCACAAAGCACTTCCAAATTCATTTCACTTTATTTGCTATTTTCTATCGGATTTAAGGGCGGACAAGAACTCTCTCACGAAACTTTCAGCATTGAAATTTTTTGGTCTATCCTGTTCGGTATGGCCATTTCAATCATCATTCCGGTTTACACATTTTTCATCTTAAAGCGAAAACTCAATGTGTACGATGCCGGTGCTATTGCTGCTGCTTATGGTTCGGTAAGTGCCGTCACATTTGTTACCGCGGTAGCTTATTTAGATTCTTTGAACTTAACTTTCCATGGACACATGGTAGCCATCATGGCTTTGATGGAATCACCCGCCATCATAGCTGGATTGATTTTGATCTCGCTTTATGTGCAGGACGCTAAAAGAGAAATGAGCAATTGGACCGTAGTGAAGCACTCTTTCACCAATGGTAGTGTGCTCTTGATCTTAGGAAGTTTGATCATCGGGTTTTTGGCAGATGCGCAACAGGCAGAGGGCATTAAGCCGTTCACGAACGATATTTTTAAAGGGTTCCTCGCCATTTTCTTACTTGATATGGGTATCCTGAGTGGCAAGAAGCTCAGCTCTTTTGTGAAAAACGGCTGGTTCCCGGTCATTTTTGCTATTTTGATTCCGCTTGTAAATGGTTGTGTATTTGCATTACTCAGTTCTTTGGTGACGGATGATGTTTCCAACCGATTTATGTTTGCTGTCTTGGCCTCCAGTGCCTCTTATATTGCTGTTCCGGCTGCAATGAAACTAGCGGCTCCAAAGTCAAATCCCGGACTTTATATCCCGATGGCATTGGCAATTACCTTCCCATTCAACATTACATTAGGGATGCCCATTTACCTTTCTTTGATTAATCAATTTAGTTTGAATGGAGGACTTTGGTAACATATATCACTTTCATTAGTTATTTTAAAGAGTAGTTTTGGAAAAATCAATGCAATAATTATGCAGCTAATCGCTTTCTTCCTCACTGCTCTGGTTGGTATTTCTTTAGGTCTTGTGGGCAGTGGTGGCTCTATTTTGATGGTTCCCATTTTAGTTTATGCAATGGGTTTCGAACCAACAATTGCCACTTCTTATTCCCTATTTATTGTGGGTGTCACTTCTTCAATAGGAGCCTTTACCAATTACCGAAAGCAACAAATTAGTATTCAAACTGCTTTTTTATTCGGATTGAGTTCTATTGCAACTGTTTTCTTGACTCGAAAATTTCTGATTCCATTGATCCCCGATCCAGTCATGACCATCAATGGATTTCAGTTTAGCAAATCTTTGAGTACCATGCTGCTTTTTGCTATGCTCATGTTGTTCGCTGCAAGCGCAATGATCAGGAATACAAGTGCTCAATCAAGTGTTTCATCTCATCAAACAAGTGGTTTCTTCAAACTATTTGCTTACGGCATATTGATTGGATTGGTAACCGGCTTCTTAGGTGCAGGCGGGGGATTCCTCATCATTCCCGTGTTGGTTCTGATCTTAAATATGCCCATGAAAACGGCCGTAGGCACCTCCTTACTGATCATCGCTCTCAATACACTCATTGGATTTACAGGCGATTTGGGACAATATGAAATTCAATGGACGGTATTATTGAGCCTCACAGCTATATCCGCATTAGGTATTTTTGTGGGAGGATGGTTGTCTAAAACCATAGATGGAGCGCAATTAAAAAAAGCTTTTGGATGGTTCGTACTGGTAATGGGTACTTACATCATTCTCAAAGAGTTATTCCTACAATAGTAATCCAATCCATTTCATACAGATTGTAACCTTTGTTACCGTTTTGAGGCATGTATTTGCATTAACTTGCAGTATCAATTATTTGGAGATGAAAACAATGGACATTTTAGTGGAGAACATCAAATGTGGCGGCTGCATGAACAGCATCAAATCTGCTTTGATGAAAATGGATGGAGTGGAGCAGGTTGAGATTTCGAAAGAGGAAGACAAAGTTAGCCTGATGGGCGAAATGATGAACCGAGATCAAATCATCCTGAAATTGGCCGCCTTGGGTTATCCTGAAAAAGGTAACAACAGTTTATTAAGCAAGGCCAAATCCATGGTCAGTTGTGCAGTTGGCCGTATATCTGAATAATATGAACTGGATCAAACGCAACCATCTATACTTTTTAGGCGCTCTTACAGGTGCTCTTGTAGGTTATTTGTATTGGCAAGAGATCGGCTGCCTGAGCGGAACTTGCGCTATTACTTCAAAACCCCTCAACAGCACTCTTTACGGGGCCTTGATGGGAAGCCTTTTATTCGGGTTGTTTGTTAAAGAGAAAAAATCAAAAACATAATATGAGTTTCTTAAATTTTTTATTTGGCGGCGGCGATACCGTCGATTTAAAAAGCCTGATTGACGAAGGCGCATTTTTAGTAGATGTAAGAAGCCCCGGCGAATTTGCATCAGGACATGTTAAAGGTTCAGTAAATATCCCCTTGGATAGTGTTCAGGCACAAATCAGTAAATTCAAGGGTAAAAAGCATATCATCGTATTTTGTCGAAGTGGCAACCGAAGTGGCATGGCTAAAAATATTTTGGAGCAAAATGGTTTCAAAAACGTCGTTAATGGGGGCACCTGGGACCGAGTAAACCTCTTTGTCTCATGATGCTTTGAATAGCAATACCTCATACAAATAACATGCGGAATATGATTAAATTCGTTTCCGCATGTTGTTTTTTACGCTATTGTATTTGTAAATGAACCTAGGAATCCTTTCACAATTATTCGAACCAGCACTCTTGCGAGAAATTGAAGAATTTGGTCAATCTCAGCAATTTAAAGAGGGCGATTTAATCATGGATTACGGTAAATATGTCCGTATGATGCCGGTGGTAGTTTCGGGTACCGTTAAGGTGTACCGCCGCGACGAAACTGGTAAGGAAATTTTGTTGTACTATTTGTCTAGTAGTGATAGTTGCTCCATGGCCTACAGCTGCTGTATGGAGGCTAAGAAAAGTGAGGTTAAAGCCGTAGCCGAAGATCACGTAGAGCTGATTGCCATTCCACATACCAAACTCGATGAATGGCTCTGCAAATATCCCAGCTGGAAAAATTACATCATGCGTAGCTTCAACGAACGCTTTATTGAACTTCTCAAATCCATTGAAAGCATTGCTTTTCATAAGCTCGACGAGCGCTTGGTGGAGTACCTCAAAGAGAAGAAGCGTTTGAGCGGATCGAGTGTAGTTAAAGTTTCACATCACCTCATCGCCGACGAATTAGCGACTTCTCGTGTGGTCATTTCCCGCTTACTCAAACAGCTGGAAAATGAGGAAAAAATTCTTCTTTATAGAAACGAAATCAAATTAATGCCTCCTTTTTTTGAAGACTAGACAATAATTGAAGAGTTTGTGACTTTAGTTACCAATGTTTGCTGCAGCTTTTCTGATATTTGTAAAAGCTTAATTTATTGCAGCTAATTAGAGATATGAAAATCGAACAAATTTATACCGGATGTTTGGCCCAAGGTGCTTATTACATCCAATCTGAGAATGAGGTTGCCATTATTGACCCACTTCGTGAAGTGAATCCTTACATCGAAAAGGCAAAGCTCAATGGCGCTCAAATTAAGTTTGTTTTTGAAACGCATTTTCATGCCGATTTTGTCTCCGGGCATCTGGATTTGTCCAAGGCAAGTGGCGCTCCCATTATCTACGGCCCAACGGCCCAGCCTGGCTTTGATGCTTATATCGCTAAAGATGGAGAAGTATTCACTTTGGGTAAAGTAAAAATTAAGGTCTTGCATACGCCTGGCCATACCATGGAATCGACTTGCTATTTGCTGATAGATGAAAACGGTAAAGAAACTGCCCTTTTCTCTGGCGACACCTTGTTCATCGGGGATGTCGGACGTCCGGATTTGGCACAAAAAGCAGCGCACCTCACTCAGGAAGAATTGGCCGGTACCTTGTTCGATTCATTGCGTAGCAAGGTAATGACCCTGCCCGACGAGGTAATCGTTTATCCTGCCCATGGTGCCGGTTCTGCCTGTGGTAAAAACATGAGCAAGGAAACCAGCGACACCCTCGGCAATCAGAAGAAATTTAATTATGCCCTCCGGGCGAACATGACTCGTGAAGAGTTCATCAAAGAGGTAACAGATGGTTTAATGCCACCGCCTGCTTATTTCCCCGAGAATGTGCGTATGAATAAAATGGGTTATGAAAGCATCGATCAGGTGTTGGCAAAAGGTACCCGTGCTTTAAGCCCGGCCGAATTTGAGGCAGCAGCCAATGAATCCGGTGCCATATTGCTCGATACCCGCGATGCCCAGACTTTTGCCAAGGGATTCATCCCGAATTCCATTAACATTGGCCTCAACGGTAGCTTTGCCCCTTGGGTGGGTGCTTTAATTCCCGATATCAAGCAAGAAATTTTAATTATTGATGAAGAAGGTCGGGAGCAAGAAGTGGTTACCCGCCTAGCTCGTGTAGGTTACGACCATGCCATTGGTTTCCTCAAAGGCGGGGTAGAGGCTTGGAAAAAAGCGGGCTTTGAATTGGACAGTATTGAATCTATTGATGCCGATGAATTGGCAAAACGTCAGGAGGCCGATCCTTCCATCCACATCCTCGACGTACGAAAACATTCTGAACATTATTCTGAGCACATCATCGGGGCTGAAAATGTACCTTTAGATTTTATCAACGATAACATGTCGGCCATCGACAAAGACAAAACCTACCATGTGCATTGTGCGGGTGGATATCGCTCCATGGTATTTATTTCCATTTTAAAAGCCCGTGGTTTTGATAAACTGATTGATGTAAAGGGTGGATTTAAGTCCATTAAAGATTCCGGCAAATTTAAGGTGAGCAATTACGTTTGCCCAAGCACCCTTTTATAATATGTTAGAACTAATACAAGCACCCTGGCCCTGGTACGTTTCCGGGGCCATGATTTCTCTCATTATGATCTTAATGTTTTTCTTCGGGAAAACGTTTGGATTCTCTTCAAATTTTAGAACCATTTGTGCCGCTTGTGGTGCAGGAAAAAAGGCTAAATTCTTCGATTTCGATTGGAAAACTCAGCAGTGGAACCTTCTGTTCTTGATCGGTTCGGTAATTGGAGGTTATCTCTCTGCAAATTATCTGAACAATGGACAGCCCTTGCAATTAGCGGAAAGTACCGTTGCAGACTTAAACTCTTTGGGCATCACTTTCGATGGCATGATGAATCCCCTGCAGCTTTTTGGGACCGAAAACTTATTTAACCTTCAGGGATTTATTACCCTTCTGGGTGGTGGTTTGCTGGTGGGTTTTGGCTCACGTTATGCCGGAGGTTGTACTTCTGGCCATGCCATCACTGGTTTATCTAGCCTTCAATTGCCTTCGCTCATAGCGGTGATTGGTTTTTTCATCGGAGGTTTGGTGATGACACATCTAATTTTCCCTCTAATTTTTTAAGCTGATGAAAGGATTAAAATTTATAATCGCAGGTGTCCTTTTTGGGATCGTGATGAGCAAATCAGAAGCCATTTCATGGTATCGTATCCAGGAGATGTTTCGTTTCCAATCTTTTCACATGTATGGTATCATCGGTACAGCAGTGGCCATTGGTGTCATCAGCATATTCTTGATCAAGAAATATCAATTAAAAGATATTGAGGGAAAGGTAATTATGATCCCGGATAAAGAAAAGGGATGGAAAAAGGGAATTTTTGGTGGAACCATTTTTGGGATGGGATGGGCCGTAACCGGTGCTTGTCCAGGACCGATGTTTGTCAATTTGGGTCAGGGTTACCTGGCTTTCTTACTCATCATTGTCGGTGCAACCATAGGAACTTACGCATATGGGATATTTAAGGATAAACTTCCTCATTAATCTATAGTAAGATGAAAAGATTATTAACAGATTGGAGTTTGATGCGTTTTCTTAGGTTGCTGATGGCTGGGATAGCAGCCTACAATGCCGCTGTATTTAAAGATCCTTTTATGGGTTTGATAGCAGTTTTTTTCTTTATCAGGTTTGGGCCAATGTCTCTTGTGGGGGCTTCGGTGTATGCGAACGAGCTGTCAAATCCGATACTAAACAATCAATGAGTGGCGAAATCAGCTATAAGGAAGTAAAATAATCGATTTACAATGGGAAGTCAACCGCAATCAAAAAATAGCTTTGCCGAACTGATCAAAGGTGAAAAACCGGTTTTGGTCGATTTTTTCGCAGAATGGTGCGGTCCTTGTAAAATGATAGCCCCTATATTGGCCGATTTAAAAACCCGTATCGGCGACAAGGCTACTATCCTTAAAATTGACGTGGATAAAAATCCGGCTGCAGCGTCAGCTTATCATGTTTCTGGAGTACCTACACTCATTTTGTTTAAGAATGGAGAAATTAAATGGCGTCAATCTGGAGTGGTACCTGTTCATACTTTAGAACAATTGATCAATCAACATTACTCATCTTAATTTCTATCTATATTTTAATACACCAACACATCCAAACATGACCCAATTACAAGCCGTTGTTCAGTGTAAGTGTCCGCGTTGTCGTAAGGGCGATATGTATAAATACAGCCTTTTTAGTTTGAAGTATGATGAGATGTACGAATACTGTCCGAAATGCAGCTTGCGCTACGAAATTGAGCCCGGATTCTTTTGGGCAGCCATGTATGTAAGTTATGCATTCAACGTAGCCGAGTTGGTAATAACCGGTGTGATTGCTGGTCAGTTTTTGGGCGCAAATGAGATTTGGTGGTTAATTGGCATTGTGCTTTCACCCATATTGGTATTGATGCCCTTTAATTTTCGATATGCAAGGGTATTGCTGCTACACTTTTTATCGCCGATTAAATACTACAGAGGCTACGAGAAAGAGTAACCTTCTCGAGTATAAAGCCTATTCTATCATTTTGGCCGCCAATTGCGACCTGGATTTTACTCCTGTTTTTTGGTAGATATGTTTAAGATGCTGATTCACGGTCCGCTCAGAAATGAATAAAGCCTGAGCAATTTCTCTGTAGGATTGGCCCTTTTGAATACATTTCGCAATTTCTTGCTCTCTGGGGGTGAGATTGACCAAGACCGCGTTCATTTGTTCTTGTTTCTCAGAAAAACTATTGATCAGGATACGAGCTGCACTTGGTGATAAGGCTGCACCACTATGCATGGCGTATAATACTGCTTCTCTCACTGCTTCCAGCGACATGTTCTTGGTTAAGAAACCATTGGCACCATTTTTAAACGCATTCATTACATTTTCTTCACTGTCATGAGTGGTCATCATGATTAGTTGTGTTTGATAGAATTTGTTTTTAAGCAGTGGTAGGGCTGCAATTCCATTGATACCGGGTAAGGGGATCTCTAATAGAATTACGTCTGGTTTTTCTGATAATTTTTCTTGATCTAATTCGTCAAAAGATCTCACTGCAAATACACAGGCAAAGGCAATATCGCTTTCAAAATACTCCCGGTAATTTTCCAGCAGCAGCTCATTGTCTTCAATAAATCCAATTTTTATTTGATCTGATGTCATGATAAATATGAAGCTGACTGTCTTAATTGGCCATGGTATGCCTTAAATATTGATTTTAATCTAAAACACTCGCTTAATTGGTGGATCATTTAGAATTAAAGATATTTAATTTTATAAATAAATCACTACTTAATGCTAATCGAGCATTAAATACAATGATTATTAATCATATCTGATTACAAAAAAAAGCCCACTTGTTAAAGCGGGCTTTTTAAAAATGACTTTTTCAAGTCTTAATTCATCATATCTCTTCTGATCATCATCCCACCCTGACCAGGCATTTGCATGTTCATGTTGCTGGGAGCCTGACCATTAAATTTTTGCAGTTTCAGGCTAAAGGTAAGTAAGGCATAGCGGGCTAAGCGGTTACTTCTGGTATCGGTAATGCTGTTGCCAGTAACCGAACGAGATACACTGGTATTTTCGTTGTACACATCAAATATTTGTAAACGCAGAGCACCAGCTTTATTTTTTAAGAATTGTTTTTCTAAGTAGGCATTCATAATGAATGGGTTCACTGCAAGTGAGCCACTAAAACCTTGGTTGATGGTTTTAATAAAATCTCCGCCCAATAACCAGGTCTTCCATAAATAAATTTTACCATTAAAAGTGGCATTCCAGTTCGATACTCGGGTATTGGGCTGGCTGGCCAAACTATAGTTATTTCGGTTAAGCGTGTAGTTTACGCCAGGGCTCAATTCTAACCATTCTTTAGGATTGATCTGGAAGTTTGCACCTTGGCTCAAAATGGTGTTCTTACCAATATTTTTTTGACTTTCTATAAAGTTGACGTTATTGGTGTAATTGGCACTACCGTTGAATGAAATGGTGTATTTTTTTTCTGCCAATGGTTTAGACCAAGTATAAAAGAAGTTCACATTATAAAAGCCATTGGTATTTAAATAGCGAGTTTCAATTCTGTTTCCAGGAAGAAACAAGGTATTTGACACGATACGGTTTTGGCTGATATTGGCAGAAAGAACGGTAAATAAAACATCCCCTTTTTCGAAGTTGTAATTATTATAGCGAATGTTGACATTGTGCGAAAACTCCGCTCTCAAATTAGGGTTACCCACCACCGGGAACTGAGGATTTGATAAATCAGTTACAGGCTGGAGTTGGGAGAAGCTCGGTTCGTTGTTTCTTCCATTGTAAGAGGCATTGAATGCCCTGGTGCGTGAAAAATTATAGGAGTATCTCGCCACCGGAACGATAAATAAGGCCGATCTTCTCGAACTGGTTTGGTTGGTAAGAGAGCTACCCGACAATAAAGTTGGCTGTAAGCCCAAACCTAGCGCATAATTGAATTTTTTCTGAGTAACACGATAGTTAAATCCAACCCGATTGGTCATAAAATAATAACTGAAATCATTACTCTGATCAGGTTTTAAAGCCAAATTACCCCCCTCAATCAATGTTCCAAAGGTCTCCCTTGAATTGTGATACTTGGCATGAGAAAAATTCCAGTTCAACTCAATACTCGAAGTACGGCTGAGTGGTTCAATGAAAGAAAAGGTAGAACGGGTAGTGGTATTGTCATTGTTGATGGCAATTTGTTGCTCTTGATAAAGATTAAGACTTCCGCCTCCACTTGGATAATTGATACTTTCGTTTAAAGTGTTGTCATCTTGGTCAATCACATTCCTGTTAACAGAAAGACTGATAGAAGCTGTACGTCCTCTTTTGCCAAAACGGTGATTGAATAAAACATCTGCACCATAATTGGGTGTCTCTGATCGGCTTTGACCAATATTGGTACCTTCTGAATTTAGTTGAGAGCCATTTTGCAAGAATTGGAAATTCGCGTTGTTGTTGCCGCTGCTTTGTGCTAAGTTGAAAAATGGAGTGATCTTCAAATAATTTAAACTATCAATCCGGTACTCTATGTTCCAGTTTAAACGATGGTTGATATTATTCGTGTTGTTATCAGTATTTTGGTTGTTATTGATCACACCGCTGGCATTCACATTTTGTTGTAATATGGTGCGTAATACGTTGTTATCGCGGTTGGCATAACTGTAATTTCCATAAGAACTGACTTTAGATCCCCATTCATCACGGTAGTTCAAGCCAATGGAACCTACTTCGGTGATCCCGTCGCCCCCGCTACCACCTCCACCACGGTTGCCCCCAAAGATTTGGCCAAAACCGCCACCCCCGCCGCCAATTTGAATTCGGGCTCCACCACCGCCCCCGCTGAAGTTGAACAGGGAGGTATTGGTATTGTTCAGGTTGGCTAAAACTGAAATTTGTTGTTTGTCTTTAAAATAATTGACGCTGAGGTTCCCCTGGTAGCGATCTTCATTTCCCTGACCGATGGTCCCTCTTGCAAAATAGCCGGTGTTTTTATCAGGTCTGATTTGAATATTCAGAATTTTTTCCGGCTCACCTTCTTTGATGCCCGTAAAATTAGCCTGGTCTCCATAGTCATCCACAATTTGGATCTTATCGATCAAATTGGCAGGGAGCTGTTGGGTGGCCGTCTTCACATCACCTCCAAAAAAATCCTTACCATTTACTCTTACCCTGGTAATTTGCTTACCCTGTGCTTTAACGTTTCCATTTTGATCAACCTCCACTCCGGGCAGCTTTCTAAGCAGGTCTTCCACCTGTGCATCTTCTTTTAATTTATAATCGGAGGCCCGGTATTCAACGGTATCTTCTTTAACGGTTACCGGAGGTGTACCAGAAATCACCACCTCATTTAACTCCTTGGTACTTGCTTTCAATGTGATGGGATCAAGTTGAAGCTTCCCCTCGCCATCTTTATAAAGATATCTACGGTTTGTAGTCTGAAAACCAATACTGCTGATCGTTAAGAGAAATTGTCCTGATTTTACATTATTGAATTTAAAAAAACCATCAGCATTGCTTCTAGTAAATAAAGTGTCTTTAGCCATTATCAGCTTAATGCTTGCAGCTATCACGCTTTGACCGGATGAGTCTCTCACGGTTCCGTTCACTTCGTAATTGCTTTGAGCAAACACAACGACATTAAACAAAAGAAATAAAGTAAACAGTACTAATTTTTTCATGGTGTGGTTTAAGTGCTATCGGGTTATGGGCTTGGGCGCCAAACGACTCAAAATCCCAAATTCGCTGGGTTCTAAGCCTTCTGTGCCAGGTATGCGCTGAGGGAAACTATTATTCATACTATTCCATCTCGGAGGAGTATTGAAATTTCTGTTTTGAATACTTGCTGGTATCTTCAATCCATTAACCCTTATCTAGACAGCAAAAGTATCAATTTTAAAAGCATTCATTTGTAACAATTTAATGGTTGGGCGAAGGGTTTATACCATGTTCAGTTTCATGATTTTTTAATTTGAAGAACAACCAAAATTAGCCTGATGAAATAACCGATTTTGTTAAGGCTTCGTTAAAAAATGTTAAAACATGTTTAACTAGAGTGGGTGTCGTGTTTACGGCTAAATAAAATGAAATAGCTATTTGATGGTGCGATAGGTCTTATCATAAAATTCAAAAATTTTAAAAAGAAAAAACGGATCCCAACAGGTGGTCCGTTTCAATAATTAACTATTCTATTTCTCTAAGGTAGATGTTTATACTAATCTCCTTTGTTCAAATTATAGCCATGACTAAAATGATAAACAGGAATTCCGCTGCTTCTGCGGAATCTCAGATTTCTTAAATCTTCACTTAATAATTGGAGTAGTAAACGGTCGAACTTTTCGGTTGGCTCAGGTAATAAGTGTTTAGCTTGCTTTTTCATAACTGATCGGTTAAGTGTTAATAGTTCGGTTCTTTTTATTCTTGATATATGATCATTGCCAATGTTGTACCAAGGCTGCTTTCAGGCTTGGTTAATTAGCTATTTTTTCACCTTCATTCAATTTATACAGTTCCTGATAGTTGATGATATACTTCAAATCATAAAATATTAATCAAATAGAAAATCCTATTCTCTATTAGTAAATCAGCCATCAGTAAAACTGTATGTTTTACTATACATAATTGGGGCGCTCCAGGACTTAATTCTACAGTTGTGGAAATTTATCATCAATAAGGGGATAGAAAAACTTTAGATTTGCCTATCAGGAATTTGATTCTCGTGAAATATGGAAGCATTGAATTACAGTGAAGACAGTATCCGCTCCCTCGACTGGAAGGAACATATCCGTTTACGACCGGGTATGTACATTGGTAAGTTGGGGGATGGATCGGCTTACGACGATGGTATTTACGTATTACTCAAAGAAATCGTCGATAACTCCATCGATGAGTTTGTGATGGGTGCCGGTAAGACCATTGAAATCAATATCACAGATCATAAGGTTGCTGTAAGGGATTATGGTCGTGGCATACCCCTGGGTAAAGTAATCGATTGCGTTTCAAAGATCAATACCGGAGGTAAATATGATTCAAAAGCATTCCAAAAGTCGGTAGGTTTAAACGGGGTGGGTACCAAAGCAGTAAATGCCCTGTCTTCGTCTTTCACAGTGCAGTCTTATCGCGATGGTAAAACCAAAAAAGCGGAGTTTGAGAAGGGAGACTTGGTAAACGACCTCCCAGAAACTGATACTACACAGCGCAATGGCACGGCGGTTACTTTCCTCCCTGATGAAGGCATTTTCCGCAATTACCGTTTCATTCCTGAGTTTGTGGATAGCATGATCTGGAATTATGTTTTCCTGAATTCGGGCTTAACAGTTAATTATAATGGCCAAAAGTTTTTCTCTGAGCGAGGACTTTATGATTTATTGGACCGCAATACCGATGCAGAAAATATCCGCTATCCCATCATCCATCTCAAGGGAGAGGATATAGAAATAGCCATGACCCATGGGCAGCAATACGGGGAGGAATATTATTCTTTTGTGAACGGTCAGCATACCACACAGGGTGGTACACACCAGGCTGCCTTTCGCGAAGCCGTGGTGAAAACCATTCGTGAATTTTATAAAAAAGAATTTGATGCTTCCGATGTAAGGGCTTCCATCGTGGCAGCTATCGCGGTTAAAGTGCAGGAACCTGTTTTCGAATCACAAACCAAAACCAAACTCGGTTCTTTGAATGTGGGTCCTGATGGCCCTAGTGTGCGAACTTTCATCAATGATTTTGTTAAGAAAGAATTGGATGATTACCTGCACAAGCATCCGGAAACTGCCGATGCCATGCTCAAACGCATCTTACAGTCGGAGCGGGAACGCAAAGACATCGCAGGTATTAAGAAACTGGCGAATGAAAGAGCCAAAAAAGCTTCTTTGCACAATCGTAAACTGAGAGATTGTAAAATACATTTCGACGATCAGCACGAACGTAAACAAGAAACTACCCTGTTTATTACCGAGGGAGATTCCGCCAGTGGTTCCATTACCAAGTCAAGAGATGTGCAGACCCAGGCAGTATTCAGTTTGAAAGGAAAACCACTCAATTGTTACGGTTTAACAAAGAAAGTTGTGTATGAGAACGAAGAATTTAACTTGCTACAGCATGCCTTGAATATTGAGGATGGATTAGACGGATTAAGGTATAATAATATTGTGATTGCTACCGATGCCGATGTGGATGGAATGCACATTCGGCTCTTGCTAATGACTTTCTTCCTGCAGTTTTTCCCTGATTTGGTAAAAGCACGTCATTTATCCATCTTGCAAACACCATTATTCCGTGTAAGAAATAAAAAGGAAACCATCTATTGCTATAGCGATGAAGAACGCCAGCGGGCAATTAATAAATTAGGTGGTAAGCCGGAAATTACCCGATTTAAAGGTTTGGGAGAGATCTCTCCCGAAGAGTTCGGCTTATTCATAGGTAAAGACATCCGCCTCGATCCGGTTTTGCTCAACAAGGAGCAAAGTATCAAAAGCTTACTGGAGTACTACATGGGTAAAAACACACCCGAAAGACAACAACACATTATTAAGAACTTAAGAATTGAGGTCGACTACCTGGAGCAAGACCGTTTGGCGGAGGTTGCAGCCCAAGAACAAGCCTTAACTGCATCATAAAATTTGAATTTGACTATTGTATAGGATGAGCGAAGAATTAGACCCAGCATCAGCATCAGAAAACGAAATTCACCATAATATAATTCCACTTTCCGGATTATACGAAAACTGGTTTCTTGATTACGCTTCTTATGTAATCCTCGATCGGGCCGTGCCGCATATTCACGATGGATTAAAACCCGTACAACGCCGTATCCTTCATTCTTTGAAAGAAATGGATGACGGGCGATTCAACAAGGCTGCCAACGTGATCGGGAATACCATGAAGTACCATCCACATGGCGATGCTTCCATTGGTGATGCCATGGTACAAATCGGTCAAAAAAATTTACTGATTGATACGCAGGGTAACTGGGGAGATCCCATCACCGGAGATTCGGCAGCAGCACCTCGTTACATCGAAGCCCGCTTATCTAAATTTGCGCTGGAGGTGGTATTCAATCCAGATACCACTGAGTGGCAGTCCAGTTACGACGGTCGTAATCAAGAACCTGTGACCTTGCCAGTTAAATTTCCTTTGCTATTGGCCCAGGGTGCAGATGGTATTGCCGTAGGTTTGGCAACCAAAATTATGCCTCATAATTTTTTGGAGCTGATTGAGGGTTCGATAGAAGTGTTGAAGGGAAACCGCCCGAACCTGATGCCCGATTTTCCTACCGGTGGTATGGCCGACTGCTCGGCTTATAACGAGGGACAGCGTGGCGGTAAAATCAGGGTGCGTGCTAAAATTGTAGAACGCGATAAAAAAACCTTGGCCATCACCGAAATTCCATTTACTACTACCACCGGCGGTTTGATCGATAGTGTGATATCAGCCAATGACAAGGGCAAGATCAAAATCAAGAAAATTGAAGACAACACCGCCAAAGATGTGGAGATCATCATTCATTTGGCGCCGGGTATTTCGCCCGATGTGACTATTGATGCCCTTTATGCCTTTACCGACTGTGAGGTCTCTATCTCTCCCAATACCTGTATCATTAAGGGAGATAAGCCGCATTTCATGAGTGTAAATGATATCCTCACTGAATCCACTAAGCATACCAAGGCTTTATTAAAACAGGAATTAGAGATCAAATTATCGGAGTTAAAAGAAAAGATTTTCTTCAGTAATCTCTTAAAGATCTTTATTCAGGAAGGGATGTACAAGCACCCTGACTATGAAAATTCCAGTGATTTTGAGAATGTAGTATCGGTATTAAACACGCTCTTTAAACCATTTATGGAGCAGTTTTACCGCGATATTTTGCCTGAAGATTATAAGAAGCTAATTGAAAAACCGATGAGCAGCATTACTCGCTTTGATGTGAAAAAGGCGGATGAGCAGATGAAGGCTCTGGAAGAAGACATCAAGGCAGTTAACAAAAACTTAAAAAACCTGACGGAATATGCCATTGCCTGGTTTGAAAAATTGCGCAATAAATATGGCGAAGGCAGGGAACGTAAAACAGAGTTACGCTTGTTCGATAAGGTAGAAGCTGCAAAAGTAGCTTTGGCCAACGTGAAATTATACATGAACCGTGAAGACGGTTTTATTGGTACCTCGCTTCGTAAGGATGAATTTGTTTGCGATTGTTCCGATCTGGATGAGATCATCGCTTTCCGTGCCGATGGGAAATTCACTGTGACCAAAGTAGCCGAGAAAGTTTTCGTGGGTAAGGATATCATCCATGCGCAAGTGTTCAAGAAGAATGATGAGCGAACCGTTTACAACCTCATCTATAAAGACGGACAAAGCGGTGTAGCTTATGCAAAGCGTTTCTCGGTGCTGGGTGTAACCCGCGACAAAGAATACGATTTGACTAAAGGCACCAAAGGTTCGCAAATACTGTACTTTACTGCCAACCCTAACGGAGAAGCAGAGGTGGTCAATGTCGCCTTGAAACCGCATTCAAAACTTCGCAAATTGCAGTTTGACCTTGATTTTGCCGAATTGGCCGTCAAGGGTAGGGCTTCGATGGGGAATACGGTTACCAAATATCCGGTCAAAAAGATCTTATTGAAGAGCAAAGGGGTTTCTACTTTAGCCGGTCGTAAAATCTGGTTCGATGACTTATTGAAACGTTTGAATGTAGATGGACGTGGTAAATATTTGGGCGAATTTGATGGAGATGATCAAATATTGTGTGTGACTGCCGATGGTATATATGAGCTCTGTGGCTTTGATCTAAGTACCCACTTTGATGATAAGCTCCTGCTCATCGAAAAATATCATCCCGAAAAGGTGTATTCGGTGGTGCATTACGATGGTAAATCGAAGAATTTCTACGTAAAGCGCTTCCTGTTTGAGAAAACTGCCGAGGGTAAAAAGACTGCCTTTATTTCTGAGGAAAATGGTTCTAAAATGATTTTAATTACCGGACTCAAACAGCCAAAAGTTAAACTGGAGGTGCTCAAAGGTAAAACTCAAACGCCTGATACTTTGGAGCAGGATTTAGCTGAACTGATTGATGTAAAAGGCATGAAAGCCATGGGCAATCGCCTCAGTCCGCATGAAGTGCAACAAATAGAATTAATAGCCAGCGAAGAGCCGGAAGAGGAAATTACACTTACCAAAAGACAAGAATTAGAACCAATTCCCGAAGTCGAAAGTGCCGAAGTAGTGAAAGAGCCGACGGAAGTACCGGAAGAATCAGAAAGCTCCAACTCTGATCTCGTCCAAGCAGAGCCAGCAGTAGCAAAAGTGGCTGAGGAACCTGAACCACCTGCAAAATCAGTTAGTTTCGAAATTACCAATCCCGATGATGTAGAAATTGACGATAAAGGCCAGTTGGGTTTATTCTAGTTTCAGTTATTTGTTCTCTTTGAGGATGTTGATTTCTTGGTTGTTGATATGCTGTCAATGTTTTTTGGATATCAAAAACTCGTGGTTTGATTCATCTTTTCTAAACGGAATTTTTGTAATTAAGAGTCAAATGTTTTTATTACTTTTAATTATAAAAATCTACCATTACCTAATTGAAAATCAATACTATATCACTTGTCTTGTTTAAACAAACGACTTATAACTTCAAGCCATCTCAATTCAAATATCACTGAAATTATTCTCATGAAATTTTTTCTTAAAATTTTAATCCCCATTTTATTTTGTGTTAACTCACTGTTCGCAAATAATATCAGGTTGAAAAATGTATCACTTGTTGATACAATCAAAGCCTCTAAAGAAGTGAACATTAAGTTCGACCTTTCCTGGGAAAACTCTTGGCGTGACGACATCAACTGGGATGCCGCATGGGTGACTATCAAAATCAAACGTGCCGATGGTTCCTGGAAACACATCAAAATTCAGTCGACCGGTTTTAGCATTGGAACCAATACTCCTAATGCAAAGGTTGTGGTGCCAACGGATCGCTTGGGTGCATTTATTTACCGTTCTCAAAAAGGGTCTGGTGTAATGGATCTGAAGAATATCAAGCTGCGCTGGAATTATGGTCAAGATTCTATTGCAAACATCGACTCGGCAGAGATCCGCATTTTTGCAACAGAAATGGTTTATGTACCGAAAGGAAATTTTGCTTTTGGAGATGCTTATACCCAAAATGCTTCTTTGTACGACAGAGTAATTCCTTCTATTTTTAAAAATTTTACGCTCGCTGATACTACCAAATTTGGGTCAAATTCGCCTATGTTTACGGTGATATCAGATCGCCTCAGCCCGATGTTGAGTAATTTTGAATCAGGATCAGGGCCGGGTTATTCTTTCGATCAGGAAATCAGGGCTGGGATTTATATACACGGGCTACAAGGGATAGCAATAAACAATAGCGGTACCTACAAATATCCAGATTTCCCTACAGGCTACAAGGCCTTTTATTGTATGAAGTATGAGGTTTCCCAAGGTCAGTATACCGATTTCCTCAATACAATAAAGCCTGTATCCAGCCAAAACAATATGCCATATCAATCAGATTTGCTGCCAATCACCAATAACTCAAGGTTCAGTATTAAAAAAGTAGGTACAACATATACGGTTAGCAGGCCAGACCGGGCAATGGACCATGTAGACTTTGTGCACCTGTTTTCTTTTGCCAATTGGAGCGCTATGAGACCGATGACTGAGCTTGAATTTGAAAAGGCCTGTCGTGGTCCTTTAGCCCCCAGACCATTTGATAAAGCAAATGGTCAACGTCCGCCGATGATGGGAATGTTAAATAGCAACATGATTTACAATTTAAAGCTGGATGGCCCCGAAACTGGTACAGAGGCACCCTTGGGGGTAGATTCTACTAAGTTTTTATCATTATATAGTAATCCACAAATTGAAGGTGGAGATGGTGGCACTGGTGCTTACCGGGTGGGAGTATTTGCAACCCCAACTTCCAGTAGGATAAGTTCAGGGGCCAGTTATTACGGAATTATGGGTTTAACTGATAATGTGGCAGAATACGTGGTCAGTCTCAATACCGAAAGATCAAGATCTTTTAAAGATGTGAATGGAACGGGAGAAAATCCTGCTGGCTATCCAGATGCTTCCCGATGGTTCGGTCAAACAGGAGGTTTCGTTTCTGTTTATCAGGACATGATTTTTAAAAATGATTCAGTATCCTCCAGAAATTCTGGTTTCCCGGCAGGCTTCAGGTTGGTGCGTAGCGCTCCAGAAGAAAATTAATTAAATGCTGCTCACCTGAACTAGTACAGTGAAAAAGCGGATCTTGATTTTATGTTTTAGTCTTTTCTGGCATTTTGTTCATGCACAGCAGGAAGGTTTATTATTAAAATCACCGAGCAATGGTCAAACCTTATCAGGAGGTACTTATTTCAACATCACCTGGGAGTACAGTAATGTAGAAAACATCAAGATCGAGTATTCTGCCGATGCAGGCAATACCTGGTCTACTGTAGTGGCCTCTTATCCTGCTTCTGCAGGTTTTTACCCTTGGTTGGTACCGGTTAAACCTACCAATAGTGGTAAGATTAAGATCTCCAACGCATTTAATGCCGCTACAGCCAGTTTGAGTACGGGTACCTTTAGTATTGCCCAACCACAATTAAGTTTAGATGTAGACACTACTGCTGTTTTAGTACCAGGAAACGTTTTTCAATTAAAATGGAACAGCCTCTCAGTAGAAAAAATAAATCTCTATTATTCTGTTGATGGAGGGAATAGCTTTGTATTTATTGCGAAAGGATTTCCTGCATTGGCGAGTGCTTTCAGCTGGATCATACCTGAAATCACCCAATCACAGATTCGACTAAAAATAGAATCGGTAGATGATGTAACCGTGAGGGGAGTATGGAATTCTGCAAGAGTTAGGCCCAACACATCAGTTATTAAAACTAAATACCAGGGAGGTAGTTTTGACGGGCACAGCACCATGTCTAATGCTGCATCAAAATTGGAATTGATTTCGCCAAAAGGAGGTGAGAATTTAGCTTCCTTCTCTAGCCAAAACATTCAGTGGAAATCTTATAATATCGAATATCTAAAAATTGAGTTTTCTGCAGACAGTGGAACTACCTGGACAGTTATAAAAGATTCCTATCCGGCAGCAGCCCAAAGCTTTGATTGGAAAGTTCCAGCTACCGTTACTACCAAAGGGCTGGTTCGCCTCACTGCCCTGGAGTTAACAGGGGTGTCGGTAAAAAACCCTAATCCATTCAGAATTCCTTCTAAAAGTATTGCCATTGATAAAAATTTTAAACCTAATTATGATCTGCAGGAGCCCATTCCTTTGTCTTGGGTAAACAATGGAATTGAAAAAATTGATCTTTCTTTTAAAAAGGTCAATGAAACAAAATGGACTTTGATCAAAGAGTCATTACCAGCCTCCATGCTTCAATTTGTTTGGATTCCACCTTCTCAGCTCCAATCAGATTCTATCTTAATAAAAATTACAGCTAAAGATTTCAACTATCAAGACTCCACAGCTATACCAATAGCTATCAGGAGTTCCTTAGCTAATAAAGTGAAATTTAGAGGAGGGGCTTTTGATGGTTTTTCTGAATCTAGTAATCAACAATCGAAGCTCAAATTACTTGCCATCAAAGAAGGGACTATTTTAGATGCTTTTGGGAACCTGGAAATTGGCTGGACAGCCTCCAATCTTGAGTTCGTAGATATCTATTATTCTAAAGATGGAAAGAAAACCTGGACAAATGTGGTCAAAGACTATACTGCAAAGGCAAATCGTTTTCAATGGCAAATCCCTTATGCACCTACCAAATCTGGATTCTTGAAAATAGTTGCATCGCAAGATACCAGTCTGAATGATCTTTCCTTAAGGTTTGAGATCAGTGAAAGTTACCTTAAGCTTTCGGTAGACACGCTTTTTGATGGACTTGCGAATAGTGTGGTTCCCATTCGGTGGATCCAGTCAGGTTTATCTAATATCAATCTCTCCATCAAGCGGGCCGATACCTCCAAGGTGTGGACCCGTATCATAAGTAAATACCAGGCTGCGGCCAACCAATATATTTGGGTGAACACAAATACTTTAGATGGATATTATGATCTGAAGGCAACAGCGACAGTTTCTCCATTTAATTCCGATTCTGTCCGAGTTAGATTCAGAACCGCAAGTGTTAAAGCAGTACCAGATAAATTCAGAGGTGGTGGATATGATGGATTTACCTCCAGAGGGAACATTGGAAAGATCTTGGTAACTAAACCCCAGGCAGGTGAGGTTCTAATTGCGGGTGCTTCTTATCTCATCAGCTGGAAATCTGAGAAGGTTGCAGATTCTGTTAAAATAGAATATACTACTGATAACGGAAAAACTTGGAAGGTGATCACTGCTGCTGTCGATGCAAAATCTGGTGTTTATTCTTGGAAAATACCTGATATATTAAAGCTTAGTGGTTTATCTACCAATCATATAGGTGCATTAAATAATACGATCGTTTCTCTGAGTGAGTGTAGAATCAGAATTTCAGAGCTCAATGTGGCGGATGCCTTAGAGGGGATGTCAAATAATACCTTTAGGATCAGTAGTACCATAGTTCAACAAAGCCAGACTATTACATTTGATGCAATCACGGCTAAACGGGTGGGTGATCAACCCTTTGTATTAAAAGCCAGATCAAGTGCCAACCTGCCGGTTTCTTTTACCGTTGAATCAGGCCCGGCCAGCATCAAGGATAGTACCTTGACCATCACCGGTATGGGTTTAGTAAAAGTGAAGGCCAGTCAGCAGGGTAATAATTCATTCTTGCCGGCCACTGATGTTTTCCGAGAATTCATGGTGGATGTTCTACCCACAAGTACATTTAGAATAAAAACAGTATCTGCAATGTGTAAAGGGGCCTCTAATGGCTTAATTACCATTAAAGCAAATAAGAATTTGCCTTATAAGGCTACTTTAAAGTCTGCTAATTTGAATCAATCTTACGATTTCAATGATACATTAAGTATCAAAGATCTGCGTGCGGGAAAATACAATGTATGTATCAGTATTACTGGTATCAGCAATTATGAACAATGTTATGAACTTGCCATCAGCGAACCAGCTGATTTATCAGTGTATACACAGTTAAATCTCTCAGCCAACACCTTGACCCTTAATATGACTGGCAGCGATACCTATTTTATTGCAATCAATGGTGAGAATTATACCAGCAATTCGGGCAATTTGAACGTTTCTTTGAAACCTGGTCTGAACAAGATTAAAGTCAATGGAACGCAAGCCTGCCAAGGAGTGTATGAAGAAGAAATTTATGTGAATGAACTGGTGGAGGTTTATCCAAATCCTTTCAGCTCTGTTTTAAATATCAAGCTGGAAGGGCAAAATGATCAGGATTTATCAATCAAGGTGCTGAGTAGTGCGGGAGTGAAGGTTTATGAGAGAACCCACAGGGTGCTAAACAATTTGATTAGTTTAGATTTGGGTAACCTGGATAAAGGGTACTATTTTGTACTCATCGGTAAACGCAGCTACAAAATCATCAAACAATAAATCTCAATTGTATCAAGGTTTTCGTCAGAAAGAATCAATACAAGATTCAATGAATTGGTTTCTTCAATAGATTATTTTGTCAGCAACTCCTCAAACTCTTTCATGAATTTATTCAGCTTCGGCTGGATCACAAAGCTACAGTAAGGTTGGTAGCTGTTCTGATTGAAATAATCCTGGTGGTAATCTTCTGCCGGGTAAAATTCACTTGCCGGACTTAATTCGGTCACAATGGCTGCATCGAATACCTTGGCATCTTCCAATTGTTTAATCAGTTGCATGGCAATGCTTCTTTGCTGCTCATCGGCATAAAAAATCACTGATCGGTATTGGGTACCTACGTCATTTCCCTGACGGTTCAAGGTGGTGGGATCGTGAGTTTTGAAGAAAACCAACAAGAGCTCTTCTAAACTGATTTCTTTAGGGTCGTAACTGATCTCTATCACTTCTGCATGGCCGGTTTTGCCCGTACAAATTTCGCGATAGCTCGGATTCGGAAACAGCCCACCCATATAACCCGATACTACTTTTGTTACACCCTTCAGTCTTTGGAAAACAGCTTCGGTACACCAAAAACAACCCCCACCTAATACCAGTTTTTCCATTTTATTGGTATTGAATGTAAGCGGGTTTTGGGGTCAGTTTTACCAATTCTTCAGGGGTCATCATCCGGTTTGGCGGATTCTTGATATCGTTTTTGTAGAACAACTTAAAGCCGGTAAACTGCACCGGCTCATTGTAAATCCAGTGGCGGTAAGTTCCTTTTTTCAGCTCTGGTGCTCCCCAGCCATCCATGTGCATCACCAATTGCACTTCCGGACGGAGTTTAATTTGCTTGCTATTGGTAACCATACCCTTTGTAAAACGGTGAATGGTAAATACCTTGGGTGGCAATCCGTGCGCTTGTACCAGTTTAGCCAGGTAATCGGAGCAATAGTTGATATCGGCAGCATCATAAGTACCAATTTTAGTTCCTGGTTTAGCGCCTGTTTTCATAGAAAACTCAGGGTCGATACCCAGGTGTACATTGGGGAGTTTGAGATACTTCTCTAGTCGGGGTAGTTCCTCTCTTATGGTGCTCAGTGCTACTTGAATATCCAAAAACACAATGGCATTGCGCATTTTTGCAATGCTCATTACGGAGTCTATCTGCTTATCGGGCATGCGGAAACGGTATTTGCCATCTTTGCCACCATCTCCTTGAGCCACCACTGCAATGTAGTGCAATGCCGGTTGAACGGGAGTTTGAGGGTCGGCTTTTTCCCATCTTTTTACTTCCTGATCTAATTTTGCGAGCATTTGTTTTGGCGGTAGCTCCCCTAAAATGCCCATTCGCACCGAATATAAATTACCATAATAGGCTACAATGCGTTTAAATGGCAGAATGGCGCCTGCTAATGGATAGGGTTCTTTCTTTACCGGCCATTTACCAGTGGTATCACCATTGGCAAGTGCCTTCATTTTCTGGCGGTAGGCCAAAGTATCGAGTGGCGGATAATTGGCTGCACGTTTACTGGTGCTGGTAGAGTCTTTACTATTTTTGATTGCAGAGCCTGAGGAGCCATTGCAGCTGCTTAAAAGGATACTACCCACCATGCAGGTGAGTATGGTTTTTTTGAATGAATTCATATTGCTGTGAAGATCTGCCCAAGCAGATGAGATGAAGATAAAAAGCTTTTAGTAAAATTAGAAAGGCTTATTTGTAAAACCTGCCGAAAACACCCAATGGCAGCTTACACCCGCTTTTGGCCGGCAGAAACAATTCGCCACAGTTTAGATTACTTACCTTGGGGAATGAGCTTTTGATCAGATTTTCAATAATGACAGAAGAAAAGCCCATGGAGTAAGCATTCAGGATGAGGAAGTGTTCTTTTTCATCCAGCAGCTGTACCACATCCTGCATCATTTCTTGGATATGGTCTTCCAATTTCCATTTTTCACCATTGGGTCCATGACCATAGGCCGGTGGATCGAGGATGATGCCATTGTACTTTTTTCCTCTTTTAATTTCCCGTTTCACAAATTTCAGGGCGTCTTCCACTACCCAACGGATGTCTTTTAATTTGGATAGTTCCTGATTTTCGTTTGCCCAAGTAACCACTTGTTTAATGGAATCGACGTGAGTGGTATCGGCACCGGCCGCTTTGGCCGCTAAAGAAGCTCCTCCGGTATAGGCAAACAGGTTCAGTACTTTAGGCTCCGGGTTTTTGAACCTTTTAATTTGCTCCGCAATAAAATCCCAGTTCACGGCTTGTTCAGGGAAAATACCTACGTGTTTGAAAGAGGTTAATCCCAAACGGAAATTGATGCTGATGTCTTTATTTTGATAATTGACTTGCCAGCGATCGGCTGTTTTTGGATTTTTCTTGATCCAGTCGCCCGAAGTAGCCGAACGCCCTTTGAAACGTATGTGGTGTAACTTGGTCCACTCGCTTTCGCTCCACAGCTTTTTCCATACGGCCTGCGGCTCTGGTCGGATCAGGATGACATCGCCAAAGCGTTCCAGTTTTTCAAAATCGCCACAATCGAGTAATTCATAATCTTTCCAATGGGCAGGGCTAAGCAGTTCTATCATGGCGGGTTGGTCTTATTTTTTTAGGGCTTTCATGAATTTGCTGGCGAAGATAAAATCATTCAATTCCTGATTTTTAGTGGTGATGATTTCGTCGTTAGAGCCTTCCCACCATTTTTTACCCTCATACAAGTACAAGATTTTTTCACCTATGCCCATTACCGAATTCATGTCGTGGGTTACCACAATGGTGGTGATCTGGTATTCGTCGGTAATCTCGGCAATGAGTTCGTCTATTACGATGGATGTACGAGGATCGAGGCCTGAGTTAGGCTCATCGCAAAACAAATATTTAGGGTTCATGGCAATGGCACGGGCAATACCCACCCGTTTTTTCATTCCCCCTGATAATTCGGAAGGGAACAAATGGTTCTTGCCGGCCAGATTTACGCGTTCTAAACAAAAGTTGGCTCTTTCTAATTTCTCTTGGGCACTTTGCTTGGTAAACATGTTGAGCGGGAAGAGGATATTTTCCTCAACGGTCATAGAATCAAACAGCGCCGATCCCTGAAAAAGCATACCGATCTCTTTTCGGATGGCAATGCGTTCTTCAAAATTCATACGGGTAAAATTTCGACCGTCGTACACCACATTCCCTTTGTCGGGCTCGTGTAAACCCACCATGCATTTCAATAGAACGGTTTTACCAGATCCGGAACCTCCGATGATGAGGTTAGTGATTCCCGGATGAAAGGTGGCCGAAACACCATTGATCACCTGATGATCGCCAAAGGCTTTATGAATGTTTTTAATTTCTATCATAAGAGCAATTGAGCGATGACGTAATCGGCACAGAGAATCATGATGCAGCTAATCACCACCGCACGGGTGCTGGAAATACCCACTTCGAGTGCGCCTCCAGAGGTATAATAACCCTGGTAAGCTGATATGGTGGTGATGATGAATGCGAACATGACCGATTTGACCATACAGACCGTAAAGGTGAAGGGTATAAAATCGGTGGTGATGCCATAAACATAGTCTTGGGCAGTAACGGCACCAGATAAGGAGCCGGCAAAATAGCCGCCCGTAATACTCAATGCAATGGAAATGATCACCAAGAGCGGAATCATGGTCACAGCTCCCACAATTTTTGGCAGTATGAGGTAGCCCGGTGAATTGATCCCCATGATTTCGAGGGCATCAATCTGTTCGGTTACCCGCATGGTGCCTATTTGTGAGGCCACGCTCGAACCTACTTTCCCGGCCAAAACAATGGCCGAAATGGTGGGACTGAGCTCCAGGATGGATGAATCGCGGACAATGGTGCCAATTACGGAGCGGGGTACCAGGTTACTTACCAGCTGGAAAGCGGTTTGCACGGTGGTTACGGCTCCTAAAAACACGGAGATGATAGTGATGATACCCAGCGAACCTACGCCGATGGCTACCATCTCTTTCAAAATCTCTTTACGGTAAATGCTCCATTTTTCCGGACGACGGAAAACGGCTTTGAGCAGCAGAATATATTTACCAAAGGATTGAAAAAACATGATCCGTATTGTGGGCTTTTCGTTGGTAAAAATAGGAAGCTGTTTTGGCTTTAACGAATATCCCTGCTTTTTTTAACGCTCGGTTTGGGGTGCTTGGTCTATCTCCTCTTTCACTTTTCTGATGAGCTGATGGAGCTCTTGCAGGGGCATATTGGCGGTAGATTGCAGCCAACTGAAATCGAGCGCTTCTTTTTTCAGGTTATTTAAGGGATGATTTGCCGCCAAGGTGTCCTGCTGAGCCGGAATGTATTCAAATAAGTCATTGGGAGTGCAGATGAAGGCTTTGCAAAGCAGCTCTACATAATGAAAATGAAGGTGGGTATGCTCTCCATTGAGTATGCGCCGGGCGGTATGCCTCGGAATACCATGTTTTTGTAGGTAGGTGTAGGGTTGTGTAATGCCTCGCTCGTTGAACAGGTGTTTTAAATTGAGTTTAAGCATGGTGATTTTGTTATGTATGGTATTAAACGTTCCATGCTAAGTTTATATTGTGCTGATGTTAGTTTTGCCAATCTTACTATAAGTTTATTTTATGCGATTAGGTGTTTTGCAATTGTTATGTTGCGTTTAGCGTATGCGATGATCTGTTCAAACGTTGGTATTGTTCGTTTAAACAATGTGATGATCTGTTTGGCAGATGTGATTGTACATTTTATAAGTGAGGTATTCTGTTCTCACCATGTGAGTATGCCAACTATACATACGAGTGTGCGAATTGCCGATGCAAATGTGCCAACAGTTGGTGCTAAGTTGCGGAATTAGGGTGTTGAACTTAGTACAAAAAGTATTTAAAACAGTAATGTTTCAGATCATTTTTGAACCAGCTCAAAAAAATCCACATAGATACCCAGCAGGATGTGCCAAAATTTTTTTAAAAATTGGTTTCAAGTGCTTTTGGTTTTAGGAATCAAACCAAAAGCTGAGCGGTTTAGTCTTCTAAATTAAGAATTAGCTGGAGTGGTGGTATTTGATTTTGGCATCAATGACCTTTCATTAAAGGTAGTTAAGCTTTGACTCGTCAAGTGCAGTAATGAAAGCTTACCCAAGCCAGGATATTATCGATCGAGTCGTATTGCGATGGATGTTACGATGAAAAGGTTATTGTTGGCTAAGTTATTTGTCTGCTGAAATATCTTGTCTTTACTGTTTAACCATCGTCCCTCTAAGCGGTAGAATAAACGGCGTGATGGTGTAAAGTCAATGTTGAGTGAAAGCCCCGTGGTTTTAAATCCATTGGTGGTGTTTGTGGGAATGATAATACCTATTTGATCTTGATAATACTCCGTGCGAAAGGCAGTGGCCCAAGTCTCTGACAATTGGTATTTGAGGATCATTACAGGACTGAACCAAAAGTCATATTGCGAGCTCTTGTGTTTTCGCTGTTGCATGCCTATATCAAAACCAGCAATTAATCCCCATTTGTTGTTGAGTTGAAATTGTCCAAAAAAATTATTGAAATAGCGCATCCGTCTTGTACTGTCCGGATCATCAGTTCCGATGAACGTGCTCCAATTCCATGTTGTTTTTTCTGAAGGGCTGAATTTTACTTGAGTACCCAATGAAGGCAATGAATTTCCGGGTACTTTTCTAATACGCTGCCAACCGTTGGTAATCAGAGCTGCTAATTCCCATTTGCTATTTGGTTTAAATGTCAGTTTTGCTCCCGACAAATAATAGGGAGAATTTTCTGCGAGTAGGGAGCGGGTTAAAGTCCAGCTGTCGGTTGAAATGGCACTTTCAAAACCAATGTGGGAAGCAAAAATTCCAGCATCTATCCAAAGGTTATTTTTCTTGTTGAGTGCTAAGCCAATATTAGCTTCAAAGATGTTTTGCAGTAATTTGGGTTCTGAGGCATAATTATCATTTGCATAAGTTCCAGTGTGTAATGCAATGTTCGCTCTGTATTTATTATGCTCAATAGCCCCTTTGATAAAGCCGAGATTTACATCGAGCTTATTGTGGCGGTTGTGGTTGTATAAAAATGCTTGGCGGGATTCTTTCTGCGGTTGATTGAAGTCATAAGCATAGAATACGTCAATAAAACCAGAAAATTTTATTTGGGGATTTTGACGCTTTGTACTATCTGTTTGTGCAAAACAGCTTTGCCCAATTTTGAATATTAAAAAGAACAGTAGATATTTTGTAAGGCCTTTATTCACTATTTCTGGATTCTAAGCTTTTTTGGCAAGATGCAGTATTGATTCATTGTGCGATTAAATCGAAAAAGAATACAGGGGTTAAATTTAGTAATAATGCTATCGATTGTTTGTAAAGTAAGGCAACTCAGGAAAATTAATCTAGGCTTCGCTTTCTTTTTTGTTAACAACTATACTTGTCATTCAGTCCTACCCCGTCAAAAATTTGTGCTTTGTATTTTTCTATTCGTCCTGTTCTTGTTTGTGTTTGTTTAGGTTGGGAAAAATGAATGATGTAGGCTCTTTGTCGTCCGGGTGTTAAAGCGTAGAATGCTTTCTTAAACGCAGGTTCATCCTCAAAAGCTTGTTTTAACTCGTCTGGAATAGGTTCAGGCTTTTTGATGAACTCCGCTTTCTTTCCACTTTCTTCGATGGTAATTGCTTCTTTAATGTAAGACTTCAGCACATTTTCTAGCTTTTTAATTGCTGCTGTCGTTTTAAACTTTACTATTCTGCCCAATTGTATATTACCTTGTTGTTGTAAGATTTTATGCTCGTCGGCTAATAAAACTCCATTAAAAAAACCAATATTCGCCGACTCTTTAAGTGCGTTCACTGTTATCACATTTTTCCCCTTGTGTGTGTAAACAGGCACTCCCCATTTGATTTCTTCTGTCAAACCCGAGTCTAATGCGATCTGTCGGAGGTGTTCTAATTCCTCCACCCAGTTCAATACTTTACATTTTGGCGTTCCGCCAAACTTGCAACGCATACAGCCGTCTATTAGGTATTTATCAACCTTTGGGTTCATGATTTAAATGGTATGTTATTTTTCTTTGTCTATTTGCGCTAGTAAAAAATCCTGCCCGAAAGAAAGCTTTTTTGCCAAAGAACTATTTGGCTCTATCACTCTCCAGAACGGTGTAATATCTTCAATTGCTGCTCCTTTTTGCAATTTTTCAAAGTTTGCTTCGGCTACAATTCTTAAAAAGATTCCGGTAGTTACCGGGCAAGTATAGTCTGCATGATGATCTAAGGCAAGGTCTTTTCGTAAAGTTTTGCTGTCAACTCGTTTTCCAAAACCAATTTCTCGAATGTATTGATCAATTAGTTGAGGGGTCGCAATCAACATCGTACTGCCTGCCGGGATATCGGCAAAGCCTGTTTCAATGCGTTTTATTTGTGGGTCTTTAATTTCAATTAGTTTTTCTACCCAGGTTTTTTTCTTTCCCATTCTATTACTTAGTTCATTCGGTTAAATCACACTAAACTAAAAATAAAAATGTTTGATATCATGCTTCAATGGTTTGTTCTGTGTGTTTTTTTATAAAAAATGATTGACAATTGGATCATCTTAAATTGCTGATCTTTTATGAAGATGCATTTGAAGGATTTAAATTTTAGTCCTGCAAACTTCTATTCCCAGAAATCTGTTTTAACTTCACTCTATGAATGCATTGATAACAGGGGCCACTAAAGGAATTGGCCGGGCCATTAGTTTTAAATTGGCAGCAACTGGCTACCATTTGGCCATTTGTGCCCGAAACCCGGTCGACTTGGCCGAGTTGTGCACTGAATTGCAGGGAAAATATCCAGATTTGGAGATCTATGCACGTGCCACTGATTGTGGAGATCTTCAGGATTTGCGAGTTTTTGCGCAGGAAGCGCAGCGTCAATTAGGTCCTATCGGCACGCTGATCAATAATGTGGGACAATACCTGCCGGCTAATATGCTGGATGAACCAGAGGGTATTTTGGCTCAACAAATGCAGGTGAACGTATATGCTGCTCATGAGTTGAGCCGTTTTTTTGGCCGACAAATGCGGGCTGTCGGTGCTGGTCATATCATCAATATTTGTTCGGTTGCAGGGCTGGAGCCAGTGGTGGCAGCCGGTTCATACAGTGTAACAAAGTACGCCTTGATGGGTCTAACAAAAGTATTGCGGGAAGAATTAAAACCTGCAGGAGTGAAGGTAACAGCCATTATTCCGGGAGCCACTTTAACGCATTCCTGGGAAGGTACAGACATCGCTCCTGAGCATTTTATTCAGCCTGAAGACATAGCCTCTGGTGTACTTACTTGCTTGCAAATGAGTGCGGGCGCTAATATTGAGGAGTTGGTCATTAAGCCGCAATCGGGTTTGTTTTAAAAATTAATGCTATGGAAAAGAAACTGTATAGAGAAACGAAAGATCGGGTATTGGGTGGTGTAGCTGCCGGCCTGGCTCGTTATTTAGAAATTGATGTGACCTGGGTACGCATCTTATTTATCTTGGTGACCATTTTCGGCGGTTCGGGCTTCTTGGTTTACCTGGTATTATGGATCGCCATTCCTGAGAAACCTTTTAGCTGGACTGGTAAAGTAGATACTGATTACCGGGTCAACCCGGAGGAGTCGGATTGGGTAATGCCGGAGCCCGTACAAGCGAAAAAGGGGAATGGGATGTTAGTGGGTGGTTTGATCCTCATCTTCTTGGGTTTATTCTTTTTACTCAATGAGTTTGATTTGATTCCTTATTGGTTCAACCTGAGTAAATTGTGGCCTTTGGCAATTATTATTCCGGGATTGGTGATGCTGATCAATGCCCGTGATAGGGCCAATGCTCCTGTTAAGAAAGAGGAGCAAGAAAAAGGCACTGAAACTGATTCTGAATCTATACACTAAAATTCGGTCTGATGAAATCTGAAAAAATTGTTTGGGGACTCACTTTGGTATTTGTGGGTTCTATTTTATTGCTCGATAATTTTGGAGTAATTGATTTTTACTGGCGTTCGCTATGGCATTTTTGGCCGCTCATTTTGATCCTGGTAGGTTTAAATATGGTGTTTGCCTACGCTAAAAACACTGCTGCGGGTAAGGCAGCCATCATTTTATTGACTTGTGTGATCTTAGCTTTTATAGGCTATATGGGCATCAATAGGGAGCAATCGGTAGATATCTTTATGGGAGATACCGAGTATGAGGAACCTATTGGAGTGGGGGAAGTGAGTAATTTCTCAGAAGCCTATCGTGCCGGTATGGAGTGTGCCGAACTGAACATTAAAGGCGGCGCCACTCAGTATCAACTCAATGAGACCAGCGAGCAATTATTTGAAGCGGAGGTGAAACGCAGTTTTGGTCAATATAGTTTAGAAAAAATCAGTCGCGATTCGGTGGAGGTGCTGAATTTTAGGATGAATAGTAAAAACAAGGATCTTCAATTAGATGAATTGGATGCGAATAAGGTAGATCTGCGTTTGAATCCGAATCCGATCTGGGATATCAATATTGAATTGGGAGCCGGCGAGACTGATTTTGATCTTTCGGCTTTTAAAGTGGCACGCCTGCGCATCAAAGGGGGTGCAGCTGCATTTGATGTGAAGTTGGGTATGCCGGTTAATCAAACCGAAGTAGAGGTGAAAGCCGGAATGGCTGAAGTAAAACTGTTGGTACCTGAAGATGCAGGTTGCCAGATTGTGGTGGCAGGTGGCCTTACGGGCAAAGATTTTGAAGGTTTTACCAAGCAGGCTGATGGTTCTTATACCACTGCTAATTTTAATTCTTCTGCCAAGAAAATCATCATCCAGATGAAAGGTGGACTGTCTGATTTTGAAGTGAGCCGTTACTAATTTGAAAAAGTATCTGGTCGTAATTGAGGGGAAGCCTCAGGGCCCATTTTCTATTGAAGAGTTAAAATTAATGAACATTGAGCCCGGCACTTTTGTAAAAACGCCGGAGCTGGATGATTATAAAGAAGCGCATGAACTTACCGAATTGCGTGAATTATTTGGTTTTAAAAAAGAGTTGATCCAGCCACAGTATTATGCCTCGTTGGATGTTCGCTTGGTGGCTTGGTTAATAGATTACCTCTTGATTTGGGCAATTTATGTAGGCTTGTCCTTGTTTATTATTTATTTTCTAATTGATGACCGAAAGCTCAAGATCATCATTTCATTTGCCAGTATTGTTCTCATTCCAATTTTCCGGTCTATTTATGTAACGGTGATGGAAGCTTCCAGCCAACAGGCCAGTCTGGGTAAACGACTGCTGGGGCTGAAGGTTTGTGATGAGATGGGTAAGCGACTGAGTTTATCAAAATCGATATTGCGCAATTTGTGCAAATGGATCAGTGCCCTTACGCTGGGTATTGGTTACTTAATGGGTTTTTTTGATCGCAAACAGCAATGTCTGCACGATAAAATGGCCGGTACTTTGGTGGTGAAGGAGCGGCTTTTATGAGTGGTGGGTTCTGACTTGTAAGTTGGAGGTAAAAATTAAATCTTACTATCATTATCCTGATTCTGTAACATTCAATCCACACCTTACAACTCGTAATATTTTCTATTTTTGTTCGATATGAAATCCGAGAGTCCCTCTGTTTTACCTGGTATTTATTGTGCATCCATGACCGGGTACACTCGTTATTTGAGTCGTGAAGTACGTATTGGTGATCTGAAAATGGGGGCTCATCATCCCATTCGTATTCAGAGTATGACCACTACTGATACCATGGATACGGCAGGTACGGTAGCACAGAGTATTCGGATGATTGAGGCAGGTTGTGAGCTGGTGCGTATCACTGCTCCCAGCATCAAAGAGGCGCAAAATCTGGCTGAAATTAAAAAGGAATTGGCCAAAAGTGGCTATCATACGCCGCTGGTGGCAGATATACATTTCACCCCCAATGCTGCCGAACTGGCGGCCCGTTTGGTGGAGAAGGTTCGCATCAACCCGGGGAATTATGCCGATAAAAAGAAGTTCGAGAATATTGATTATACCCCGGCCACCTATCAGGCAGAGTTGGAACGCATTTATCTAAAATTTGCTCCTTTAGTTAAGATTTGTAAAGAATATGGTACCGCCATGCGGATTGGTACCAACCATGGTTCTTTGTCTGATCGGATCATGAGTCAGTTTGGCGATACGCCACTGGGCATGGTGGAGTCGGCCATGGAATTTATACGCATTTGCGAAGATCTGAATTACCACAATTTGGTGATTTCCATGAAGGCCAGTAATCCGCAGGTAATGGTGCAGGCTTACCGTTTACTAGTGGAGACCATGGCCAAAGAGGGGATGAATTATCCTTTGCATTTAGGTGTAACCGAGGCTGGTGACGGAGAGGATGGTCGTATCAAATCGGCGGTGGGTATTGGCGCCTTGCTAGAAGATGGCTTGGGCGATACGGTTCGTGTGTCGTTAACTGAAGATCCTGAGTTTGAAATTCCGGTGGCCCGTGACTTGGTGGAGCGCTATTCGTCTAGAACTCCCATAGTTGGTAGCCCTGAAAAAATCAGCTTGCCAGATTCTTTTTCACCGTATACTTACCAAAAAAGAGCAAGTGCTGAACTAAATACATTTATTGGTGGGCATCAGGTACCCAGGGTGATCATTGACCTTTCGCATCAAAATCTGAAAGATCCGGCGGTATTGGCGGAGGCCGGTTATTTGTATTCTCCTGTATTAGATAAGTACAGTATGGGGGAACAATCGATTGATTTTGCCTATTTGGCCGATGAATTACCTTCTTTCACATTCCCGGGTAATTTGAAGCAGCTGTATAATTATGCTACCTGGAAAAATCTCAAGAACGCTACCAATTGTCATCCTTTATATCAGCTTTCTGAATACTTGCAGGCAGATCGAAAATGTCCTTCGCTGAATCTGGTAAAGCTCCGTTTATCTGATTTAGCTACGGAAGATTTTGCCCGTATTCCGCTGGATAAAACGCTTGTTTTTGTATTGGAAACCGAAACGGAGTATGGTATGCAGGAACAGCGTCAGTTTTTCTTCCAGTTAGCAGCAATGGGTCTGGATGTTCCGGTGATCATTAAAAGAGAGTATAGCAAGATCACCGAAAATCAATTCCAATTGTATGCAGCCACCGATGCCGGTGCGCTTTTACTGGATGGCTTTGGCGACGGTGTTTGGCTGCAGGCTCCAGAGATTAGTACTAAACTGTTGTTGAGTACTTCATTTGGTATTTTACAGGCTACCCGTTCACGTATTTCTAAAACAGAATATATCTCATGCCCGAGTTGTGGCCGAACCTTGTTCGATTTGCAGGAGACTACGCAAATGATCCGTAGTCGTACCGATCATTTGAAGGGTATTAAGATCGGGATCATGGGTTGTATTGTTAATGGTCCGGGTGAAATGGCCGATGCCGACTACGGCTATGTAGGAACTGGTCCTGGTAAAATTACGCTTTATCGTGGTAAGGAAGTGGTCAAAAAGAACGTGAACACTGAAAGTGCCCTGAATGAGCTCATCGATATTATTCGTGAAGACGGTAATTGGTTAGAGCCTTCGGTTTAATTCAATTTTCTCTAAAATTTATTAGAATCTTAGCTGAGAATTGAGGCAATTCTTCTACAAATTACTGCTTCTGAGCGAATTAGTGTCATTATTCAATTTATCAGTTACTTATTCAGTCCTT
Organism: Sphingobacteriaceae bacterium; assembly: GCA_947459195.1. Taxonomy (GTDB): domain Bacteria; phylum Bacteroidota; class Bacteroidia; order Sphingobacteriales; family Sphingobacteriaceae; genus JAIPAN01. Next base: position 12,518 of record CANHCS010000003.1, on the reverse strand, counting down.
TTGCGTCCGATTTTTGTCAAAAAACCAAGTTTCTGACCGTTTAAACTCAATTTAAATCCATTCTAAATTGGCCCGTTTGACAAAGAGGTGACAGTGGCTCTTTGGTAGTTTTTTACATTTGCAGCTGTTATTTCGAACAGGATTTATCGTTGAAGAATTTAAAAGTAATTGCATTTACTCACAAACAAGTTGATCTGAAGAATTTGGGCGGCTTGGTTATTGCCGATGAGGTACTGGACCAAGTTATGCAGCAATTGAAAGGGCAGCTGGGCATCGGGGAGATTTTTTATCTCGGTACCTGTAATCGTGTGGAATTTATTTTCTCACATCCCGAACTCATCAATCCTGTATTTGTCCAGAACTTTGTTCAGTTACTTAACCCTGAGGCCAGCGCTGCCGAGTTGAAGGATTTGTTGAGTATGTGTGCGGTTTATGAAGATATTGATGCGCTCAACCACTTGCTAAGGGTATCTTGCTCTTTAGAAAGTTTGGTGGTTGGTGAAAAAGAGATCCTGGCGCAATTGCGTCAGTCGTACGAAAAGTGCAAGAAAAGAGGATTCACCGGCGATTATCTCCGTTTGGTGATGGATCAGGTGGTAAAAACGGCTAAAGCAGTTTATACGCACACGCAAATTGCTCATCATCCTATTTCGGTGGTTTCCTTGGCATATCGGAAGTTGAGAGAGGCAAATGCCTTCACCAATGCCCGCATCATCATTATTGGTGCCGGTGATACCAATACCAATTTCTCTAAATACCTGCAGAAGCATAAATATTCAAATTTTGTGGTGTTTAACCGCACTTTAGCCAAAGCGCAAACGCTGGCTAAGGAATTGAATGGAGAAGCTTATGCTTTGGATGAACTGATGAATTACAAAAAGGGATTCGATATCCTGATCACTTGTACCAGTTCTACTGAATCAATCTTAACTCCAGAGTTGTATCAGTCTCTTTTGAATGGTGAAGAGGGTAAGAAAGTGATTGTTGATTTGGCAGTGCCCAATGATACCCATCCGGATGTGGTAGAGAATTACCCTGTACATTTCATTGAAGTTTTTGGATTGCAAGATTTGGCTGAAAAAAATAAGCAGGGTCGTTATGACGAATTGGTTCACGCAGAAAAAATCATTGAAGATCACTTAGTAGAATTCCGTTCTATTCTGAAGCAAAGACGCATTGAAGTAGCCATGCGCAAAGTGCCCGAACAAATTAAAGAAATCAAGGAAACGGCCCTGAGCTGTATTTTTTACGAAGAGCTGCAAGGCTTAGATGAGAACTCCCGAGAAGTACTTGAAAAGGTGATTGCCTATATGGAAAAGAAATATATCAGCGTTCCTATGGTGATGGCCAAAGAAATTCTGGTCGACAATAGCTGATATTCCTTTTGACAGAGGAATTTGTTTTTTAACTTCAACATATTTTATTTTTCATGTCTTCCTCCAGTTCAGCTTTTTCACACAGATTACCTTTGATCATTGGAACCAGAGGTTCGGAGCTTGCTTTATGGCAGGCTAATTTTGTAAAAGGGGAGTTGGCAAAACTGGGCATTGCGGCCGAACTGAAAATTATTAAAACACAAGGAGACAGCATCCTTAACTTACGCTTAGATAAATTAGAAGGTAAAGGTTTTTTTACCAAGGAGCTGGAAGAAGAATTATTGAACGGCAGTATTGATCTGGCTGTTCATTCTCATAAAGATTTACCCACCACCCATCCGCCAGGTCTGAGCATCGCTGCTGTATCGGAGCGTGAGGACCCTTCAGAATTGTTGTTGATTTTGAAAGATTGCGTAGATGTACAGCAGAAGCTTTCTGTGAAGTTTGGTGGCATGGTGGGTACCTCCTCCAATAGACGCAAGGCGCAATTACTCGCTGTTCGACCAGATTTAGAGATTGAAGATCTGCGTGGTAATGTACCCACCCGTATTCAAAAACTACGTGATGAGGACTATGACGCGATCATGATTGCCAAGGCAGGCGTAGAGCGTTTGGGTATCGACCTTTCGGAGTTTTATGTGGAGGAGTTGGAGCCCATGGAATTTATTCCGGCACCTGCACAGGGAGTATTGGCCATCCAGATCAGAGAGGATGATGAGGAATTGGCTGACTTGTTAAAAGCATTACATCATGCCGATGTAGCCCGAGAAATTGGAGTAGAACGTAAAGTATTGCAGCTTTTTGAAGGTGGATGCCATATGCCACTGGGCTGTTATTGCCGAAAAGAAGATGGGAAATATGAAGTATGGGTATCAAAGGCAGTGGATGGAACAGATTTTCCTGATCGTTTGCACCTGAGTGTATCCAGCACCAAAGGCCTGGCAGAAGAAATTGTTTCCAAATTCCATCCGGATAGAAAGTTTCCTGCCAATATTTTCATTAGTAGAGCTTTACCCGAGCAATCTTATTTCCGAAAGGCCATGCAAAAGCACGGCATTCAAATAGAAGATCGTTCTTTGATCAAAATATTTCCTGTGATCAATAAATTGGATCCTTTTATTTTAAAACGCGTTGACTGGATCTTTTTCAGCAGTAAAAATGGGATTGAATATTTTTTCCAGTTGGAACCACAGCTGCCTAAACATGTTAAGTTTGGGGTCATCGGCCGGGCTTCTGAAGAAATGCTGAGACGATTTGGTCATGTGCCAGATTTTAATGGAGAAGAAGATGGGATTGATACTACAGACATTGCCAAGGCATTTGCCAAGTTGGCCAATGGCCGCACGGTCTTGTTCCCGGGTGCAAAAGATTCGTTGAGAACAATTCAGCAAGCACTCAATAAAGAAACCAAAGTGATCGACCTACCGGTATACGAAACGGAAATGGAGGCAAATGTAGCTCCTTCATTGGCAGAAGTATTGATTTTTACTAGTCCTTCGAACGTGGATGCCTATTTTGCCAATAACCTGCTCGAACCCGGACAGCAAGTGATCTGTATTGGAAAATCTACCGGCAAAAAGTTCGATGAAATGAATGTAAATTATACCTTACCCTATTCGCCAGATGAAATCGGTTTGGCCGAAGCAGTGTTTGGATTAAGCTTTTAACAGATGATCAATCGCCCCAGAAGATTAAGAAAAAATCCCATTGTGAGGGAAATGGTAGCCGAAACACGCCTATCGAAAGATATGTTTGTTTATCCTTATTTCGTAGTTCCAGGCAAAGGGGTTCAAAATAGCATTGATGCCATGCCGGGTATCTCTCATTTTTCGGCCGATACTTTGGTGAAAGACGTAGAAGCTGGCTTGAAACTGGGTCTGAACAAGGTGCTTTTATTTGGCGTTGGTGAGCAAAAGACCGAAGATGCCAGCTCTTGTTACCACGATGGTTCTCTGGTAGCCAATGCGGTGAGAGAATTGAAAAAAGCTTTTGGAAACGATATTTATGTAATCACAGATGTTTGCGCTTGTGCCTACACCACTCACGGACATTGTGGTATTTTGAAAGATGAGGTGGTGCTGAATGATGAAACAGTTGCTGTGTTGGCTAAAATGGCGCTCAGCCATGCCCTTGCGGGTGCCGATATGGTAGCCCCTTCAGATATGATGGACGGCCGTGTAGGAGCCATTCGCGAAAAATTGGATGCTAATCAATTCATCCAAACTGCCATCATGAGCTATAGCATCAAGTTCGCATCCGCTTATTATGGTCCCTTCCGCGAGGCTGCCGACTCTGCTCCAAACAAAGGCGATCGTAAATCATACCAGATGGATTTCCGCAATCCGAATGAAATGATGCGTGAAGCTTTTTTGGATGAAGAAGAAGGTGCCGATATCCTGATGGTGAAACCAGCGCTGGCTTATTTAGATGTGATTCAGCAATTGAAACAACAGACTCAATTGCCTATTGCTTGTTATAATGTTTCGGGTGAGTACTCAATGGTGAAAGCAGCTGCCCAGGCAGGATGGATTGACGAGCAAAAAGTAACCATGGAAAATATGTATGCTTTTACCCGTGCGGGAGCCAATATCATTATTAGTTACCATGCCCGGGAAATTTTGGAAAATAAGTGGATGTAAGGAATATTGAACGTAAATCATGAACAATTTTATCAAAAAGCTTTTTTCCAGTAAATCTGATGCTGCCAAGTCTCCTGTTTTTCATGTAGATAAGCAAGACATTAGCCGGGAACGCTCTGCCGAATTGTACGAAAAGGCGAAGCAGTATTTTCCCGGTGGGGTGAATAGTCCGGTGAGGGCATTTAAATCTGTTTATGGCACCCCGCTTTTTATTGAGAAAGGTGATGGCTGTCATTTATGGGACGCAGACGGTAATCAATTCATCGATTTTTGTTGTTCGTGGGGACCATTGATTTTGGGACACAATCACCCTAAAATTCGTGAGAAAGTGGTGGAGGTAATGCAACACGGGATGAGTTTTGGCGCTCCCACTGCCCTTGAAAACGAATTGGCCGAGCTCATCATCAAAAACAATCGTTATATCGAAAAAATCCGCTTTGTGAGTTCGGGTACCGAGGCCGTGATGTCTGCCATCCGTTTGGCCCGGGGTTATACCAAGCGTGATAAGATCCTGAAGTTTGAAGGTTGTTATCATGGACACGTAGATGCACTTTTGGTAAAAGCAGGTTCGGGTTTGGTAACATTTGGCGAAACTTCTTCGGCCGGAATCCCTAAATCTTTTGCCGAAGAAACCATTGTGGTTCCTTTAAATGATGAGAAAGCCGTAAAAGAAGCATTTAAGCAATTCAAAAATCAGATAGCGGCAGTAATCATTGAGGGGGTGCCTGCAAATAATGGTTTATTGATTCAGGATAAAAAATTTGTTGAATTCTTGCGTGAAATTTGTACCAAGAATAAATCTCTACTCATTTTCGACGAGGTGATCACCGGTTTCCGGATTGGTTTTGAGGGTGCAGCCGGTTACTATCAGGTGCAGCCAGATATCCTCACCTATGGAAAAATTATTGGTGGCGGTTTGCCAGTTGGTGCTTATGGTGCCTCCGCCGAAATCATGAGCCAAATCTCTCCCGATGGAGCGGTTTATCAGGCGGGAACTTTGTCGGGTAACCCGGTTGCCATGGCGGCTGGTATAGCCCAGCTCTCTGAATTGGCCAAACCTGGTTTTTATAAAGAACTGAACGATAAAACTGCGGAGTTTGTGTCAGCCATACAGCGTTACGCTGATACACATAATTATTCGTTCATGATTTTTAGCGTGGGTTCTATTTTTTGGTTTGCTTTTACCGAACAGTGCATTCAAACTGCAGAGGCAATTGATCCAAAAAGTATGGATAAGTTCAGGATCATGCATCGTGAGCTCTTAAATCGTGGAATTTATTTGGGCCCATCGGGCTATGAAGTAGGTTTTGTATCTGCCGCTCATTCTAAAACTGACTTGGAGAAAGCGAAAAGAGCTATCTTTGAGTGTTTAGACATTGTGTTTAAAAAATAAAGCATGCGCAAGGCCTTCATCCTTTTTTACATCATTACGCTCTATGTTTTTGCCGAGATGGCCTGGTGGGGCTTTCTGTTGATTAAGGCAGAACCAGACCGCAGGGCGATGGTATTGGGCGAAGGGGCCGTGTTCTTATTCCTCGTGATTTTGGGAATTTTTCAGATGCACAAAACGCTCAGCAGAAAAGAAAAATTACATCATCAGCAAAAGAACTTTCTTTTATCTGTTACGCATGAGCTGAAATCGCCCTTGGCTTCTATTAAACTTTATTTACAAACCATTTTAAAGCGTGATTTGGATGAGGAGCAAAGAAAATCGTTCATCAACAACTCTTTAAAAGACATTGAGCGTTTGGATGATTTGGTAGAGAACATGTTGTTGGCTTCGAAAATTGAGAACCGTTCTTACAGCTTTCCTCAAACCGAATTTAATTTTTCTGAATTACTCACTAAAGTAGTTGATCGCTTGCAAATTCATTCTTGCAGTTCGCAAACCATTAAAGCTTGCGTTACGCCCAACCTTTATGTAAAGGGAGATCAAATTGCCATCACCTCGGTTATTTCCAATTTAATTGAAAATGCCATCAAATATTCCCCTGCTTGTGCGGAAGTATTGGTAAGTCTGGTACCTCAGGGTGATCAGATTTTACTGGAAGTGGCCGATCATGGACCGGGGATACCAGATGGAGAGAAAACCCGTATTTTTGAAAAATTTTACCGCATAGGTAGTGAAGATACTCGCCAAACCAAGGGTACCGGATTGGGATTATATATCGTTAAAAAGGTGCTCGAAATGCACCAAGCTCAGGTAAGTGTTAGCGATAACCTGCCTGTAGGAACCAAATTTGAAATCACATTTAAACAGACCCATGGGAACTAAACAACGCATTTTACTGGTAGAAGACGAAGAACATTTATTGGAAGCCATTAAACTTAACCTCGAATTGGAGGGTTACAAAGTATCAACTGCTACTAACGGCAAAAAAGCTTTGAAGATTTTTAAGGAAGAGCGATTCAATTTGGTGATCCTTGATGTGATGCTGCCAGAGATTGATGGCTTTCAGGTTGCAGAAACCATTCGTTTGGAAAATACCGAAACGCCCATCATGTTTTTAACTGCCAAAAATACCAGTGAAGACCGTATTGCAGGTTTAAAAAAAGGAGCGGATGACTATTTGGTGAAACCATTCAATTTGGAGGAATTGATTTTACGTGTGGGTATTTTGGTGAAACGCAGTTTAAAAGGTGAAGATTTAAAAGAACTCAATTCATACCGTATTGGCGATAAAACCATTTATTTCAATTCTTTTGAACTGAAGCATGATAATGGTCAGATCACACCTTTAACTAAAAAAGAGACCATGCTCCTGAAATTATTGATCGAGCGTAAGAATGAGGCGGTATCGCGTGAGCAAATTTTAGAAACCGTATGGAATTATGATGTATATCCATCTACCCGTACCATCGACAATTTCATACTGACTTTTAGAAAGTATTTTGAACCAGATCAAAAAAATCCAACCTATTTCCATTCTATCCGTGGAGTAGGCTATAAATTCATTGATAAATAATGTTTACCCGCAGAGCCCGCTTTATTGTGATTGCGGTAGCAGCTGTGCTACTTGCCTTGACCCTTTATGAAGAAGTGTATGAGGTTTCGGCGGTCATTGCTTTTGGTATCATCTTTCTCATTTGGGGTTATTTTTCTGAAGGTACCGTGGTGATGGCAGCCAAAGAGTTTCATTATAAAAATTACGATAAGGCCGAGGAGCTTTTGTTGGAAATTGAAGATCCGGAAAGGCTGAACCGCCACCGCCGTGGCTTTTATGAATTCATTTACGGTAATATTGAATTGCACCGCCAGAATTTTGATAAGGCGGAGCGTCATTTTCAAATGGCTACTCAATTTCCCTTGCGTAATCAAAATGACAAGGCACTGGTTTGGGTACATTTAGCCAATATCTGTCTACGAAAAAAAGAATTTGAACGCTCGGTGGCTTACATTGAAAAAGCCAAGGCACTCAAAATATCCTCTAGGGTAAAAAGTATCATCCAAAAAATAGAACAAGAAATACCAAAACAATCGTGAGTCAGCAAGCTATCGCAACATCTTTATTTATTAAATCTGCATTTTCACAAAAAACAGAACGTCCACCTGTTTGGATGATGCGCCAAGCAGGGCGTTTTATGCCCCAATACTGGGAGATTAAAAACAAGTATTCGTTTCTGGAAATGTGTAAAACGCCGGAGATTGCTGCGGATGTTACCATGCTTCCTGTTGATTTGCTGGATATCGATGCAGCCATTTTATTTTCGGATATTTTAGTAACGGGTGAGGCCATGGGAGGCGATTTGAGTTTCAATCAGGGAGTCGGCCCGAAGTTTGCCAATCCGGTACGCACTGCTGCTGATGTGGATGCATTGGAAACAGATGTCATCGACCGTTTGCAGTATGTGGCTGATGCCATTAAAGTGATTCAACAGCGTTTAAATGGGCGTATTCCGCTCATCGGTTTTGCAGGTGCTCCGTTTACTGTGATGAGTTACCTCGTTGAGGGAGGCTCTTCAAAAGATTTCAAGCTTACCAAACTCATGCTGCATAATCAGCCAGAGTTGGCACATCGATTATTGGCAAAAATTGCCAAAGTGACCACCGACTATCTGAACTTACAAATTGCGGCCGGCGTAAATGCTGTGCAAATTTTTGATAGTTGGGCGCAGGCTTTGGCTTGGGATGATTATCGTGAATTTTCTCACCAATATATCCAACAAATTATTGCCGGTTTAAATAGAAAAGACATCCCAGTTATTTCTTTTTGTAAAGGAAGCTCGGTCTTTGCGCCTTTAATGGCCGAAGCCAAGCCGGATGTGATCTCTATCGACTGGAACGTTGATTTGAAGGACATGAAACATCGACTACCCAAGGGTATTGCGGTACAGGGTAACCTCGATCCACATATTTTATATGCTGATAAATCAGTAATTAAAGAGCGTATTCACCGTTTATTTGAACGCATGCGTGGCGAAGATGGATTTATCTTTAACTTAGGTCATGGGATTATGCCCGATATACCTTTTGACAATGTAAAATACGCGGTCGAAGTGATCAAAGAATTCCGGTATTAATGACTTACCTCTATTTCAAATCTTTACACCTCATTTTTGTGGTCAGCTGGATGGCCGGACTTTTTTATATCGTCCGTTTGTTCATTTACCATACCGAAGCGAATGAGCGACCAGAAGCCGAGCGCCATATTTTACAGCGCCAGTTTGAGCTGATGGAGTCGAAGCTTTGGAATATCATCACTAATCCTGCTATGCTGTTGGCTGTTTTAGCCGGCCTGGGTATGATCTACCTCAATCCAGCTTTATTAGAGATGGACTGGATGTTGGTGAAATTAGGTTTTGTGCTGGGTTTGCTGGTTTATCATTTTTTATGCCAGCGAATGATGAATCAATTAAAAAGAGGCGTTTTTTCTTTCAGCTCCACCCAGCTTCGTATTTGGAACGAGCTGGCCACCATTTTTCTGGTTGCCATTGTATTTACGGTGGTGCTTAAAAGTGCCATCGACTGGATATACGGCCTAATCGGACTCATTCTGTTCAGTATCCTCATCATGTCTGCGGTAAAAATCTACAAATACTACCGCCAGCGCTCTTAAAAATTTATTTTTTCTTGGCTGATGCAACCATTCTCCTAAATATTGCATCTTTCTTAAAACAAGCTGAATTTGAAAGCAAACTTTACGATAGAATACTTATTGGAGGGATGTAGGAAGGGAGACAGGCAAGCGCAGGAGAACTTATATCGGGCTTTAGCCCCAAAGATGATGGGCATTTGTCTGCGTTATGCCACCGATCGGGCAGATGCAGAAGACATCCTCCAAACAGGCTTCATCAGGATGTTTCAAAAGCTGGTTGATTTTAGGATGGAAGGTTCCTTTGAAGGATGGGTTAGAAGAATTATGGTAAATACAGCTATTGAGGCTTACCGGAAGAATTTGAGAACATTAACGGCGGTTTCGCTGGATGAATTAAATGAGGAAGTAAGCCAGGCGGATTGGAATGGTTTGGAGCTGCAGGATCTACTGAAAATGATACAAGAATTGCCCAATGGCTACCGGATGGTTTTTAACCTGTATGCCATAGAGGGTTATTCTCACAGAGAGATCGCCGATGAATTGGGCATTAGTGAAAGTGGTTCCAAATCGCAGTTATCAAGAGCCAGGGCCTTACTAAAAGAAAAAATTAAAGAATTGGAGGAAAATGATCATGCAAGAAAAGTCAGATAAAGCATTCGATCGCTCTTTACGTGAAAAGTTCAGGGAGTTCAGCGAGGAGCCTTCGGCAGCGGTTTGGGAGCAAATTGCTCTCGGTTTAGATCGTCCTGCAAAGAAACGTTTGCCTTATGCATGGCTGGCAGCGGCTTGTGTGGTTATTCTTGCATCGGTACTTTTTTGGCCAAAGCAAAAGTCGGAGGAAATGAATCTTGCCAAAGTTCCAGTAGTTGACTTGCCTATTGCTGAAGATGCGTCAGTAAGCCAAGAAAATTTTAAAAATCCAGTAATCGTACAAACTAGTAAAATGTTGGCACCTACTGCTGTTAGTTATAAAGGTAAGCTCGATGTAGAGAATGAATTAATAGTCGTAGTTCCTTCACTAAAGAATGAACCTGCTGTTTCAACAGCACTCCAAAGCCAACCTACCGCTGCTGACCCTGTAGCAGCTGAAACAGTAGTTACTTCGCTGATGCCGGATACGGAAATTGCTGTAAACAGTAGCCCTGAATTACATGATTCTGAAGTAACTGAAGAAACCTTGGCGCCAAAGCAAAAGAAAGGTTTAGGAAAGCTGGTCAACTTTGTACTTAGTCAAGTTGACCCGAGGGAAGATAAACTGATTGAAGTTTCGGAAGATGCGGGTGAAGGCATCCGTGTTACCGGATTAAATTTCGGATTAGTCAAAATGAAAAATAAACCACTTAATAAATAAATCACAAACATGAAACAATTCTTTACGTTCGCACTCTGTACTTTATTAATGACCAATGCATCGGCACAGGATAAAAAAGTAGCCGATACCTTGGTGATTATTAGTACTGACACCATTAAAAACAGATCAATTAAAAAAGCTACCACAGTGATCCAGATTGGTAATTTGAAGATCAATGCCAACGATAATAAAACTACCGTGGTAAAAGAAACTCCCAAAGGTAAACACACGGTAAGTTTAAGCTTTGTGTTCGATCATTTTGATTTGGGATTTAGCCGTTATATAGATAATGGCAGTTTTACCTTATCTCCGGCAAACAGCTTCTTGGAATTTGAGCCTGCTAAAACTACCAATGTTGGCTTCGATTTTTTTGAAATGAAGTACAATTCGGGCAATAGATTTGCATTCTTTATCTCGGCAGGTTTGGACTGGAACCACATCCGCTTGAAACAAAATATTACCATTCAAAAAGATCAATCTACATTAGACTATCAAACCGAAAACATCGAATTTAGTAAGAATCGTTTCAGCAGCCGTTACCTTCGTATTCCTATCGGGTTTGAATTTAACACCCCGGTTCAGAAAGGAAAGTATTTCCGAGTGGTGGCTGGTCCGGAGCTGGGTTTCTTACTGAATGGTAAGGTGAAGCAAATTAGTGAGGAAAGAGGAAAAGAGAAGTCTAAAGACGATTATAATTTCAATCCATTCCGTTATGGTGCCCACTTGCGTTTAGCTTATCAGAATACCGGTATTTTTGCTAAATATTACTTCAATGATGTTTTTGCAAAAGACCAAGGTCCTGCAGACTTTAGAAATATCTCCTTCGGTTTAACCTGGGGATTTTAATTGGTGATAACGTTTACCTATGTACAAACCCTGTCTGCATCTGCGGGCAGGGTTTTTGTTTATATTTGGCCCAATGTCTGAGGCTTTTTTATCCATTCAACAACTTAGTAAATCATATGCCGGTTCTACATCGGCAGGTGTTTTTGAAATCGATCTCGAAGTTAAAAAAGGTGCTTTTGTAGCCATTCTAGGAGAGAGCGGTTCAGGGAAAAGTACCCTGCTCAAATTGATTTATGGTTTATTAAGCCCAGATCTTGGTCAGGTGAATTTTAAGGGAAGCCGGGTATTAGGTCCGCAGGAGAAGTTGATTCCCGGCCATGAAAGTATGAAGCTCATCGCTCAGGATTTTAACCTGAACACCTATGCCAAGGTGTACGATAATATTGCGGCCATGCTTTCCAATACCGATCTCGATGCGAAGCAGCAGAAAACATGGGAAACCATGGAGTTCCTGCGAATTGATCATTTGGCCGATCGTCGGGCTGCCGATTTAAGCGGAGGCGAACAACAGCGAGTGGCCATTGCTCGTGCTTTGGTAACCGAACCGGAGATTTTATTGCTGGATGAGCCCTTTAGTCAGGTGGATGTGATGATGCGCAAGCAATTGCGGGCCGACCTGAAACGCTTGTGCACTAATCTGGGTATCACCATGATTTTAGTCTCACATGATCCTTTTGATGGCTTGTCCCTAGCCAATCAGATGGTGGTGATTCGTCGGGGGAAGGTGCTACAACACGATCATCCTCAGCAGATCATCCACCAGCCAGCTAATGCTTATGTAGCTGAATTGCTGGCAGAAGCCAATATTATTGCTCCGGCACAAGCCGAATCCTGGCTGGGTTTACAGCTGAAGGCCGATGAATGCCTGGCCGTCTATCCTTTTGAGATCAGTATTGCTGAGAAAGGTATTTCCACCAAAGTTAGGCAGGTGCGTTATCAGATCAACTATGATGAGCTCGATGTGAAGGTGGATGGTTATTCTTTAACGCTGAATGCGCCAAGTGGAAAGTATAAATTAGGGGATGAGCTTTTTCTCAAAATAGATAATCAACGAATAGTAGGTACTTAAATATAGATTCTTCGCTTTGATGATGATGAAAAATAAAAAAAGCCTCTCCGAATTTCGGAGAGGCTTTTTTGTAAGCAAATATTTTTACTTATTCAGACAGGCCATCGGCCAGTACAATCACTTTGTTTTGGATCACTTCCACCACGCCGCCTTTGATATGAAAGGTATTCGCCTGATTATCGGAAGTCCTTACGATCACTT
>CANHCS010000002.1 GCA_947459195.1 Sphingobacteriaceae bacterium | reverse complement strand
TCTTCATTTTCAAATATTACTTCAACATTCTTGAAACTCTCGTCGTAGGAAGTAAAAGTGATGTAATGTAGATCGAGCGCTTTCATCTCTTGTTCCGGGAAATCTCGCTGACAGAGTGCCTGTGTAATTTCACGTCCGCGGTCGGTGCGAAAATTAAAGCAAATGACCACGTCGCCTTCTTCTATTACTGCGATTGGTTCGTTATCCGCATTTGTTCTTACGAGCGGTTGCACAAACTCATCCGTTACACCTGCTGTGTATGATTCAGCCAAAGCCTCAGCAAAATCCTGGCAAGCTTTTCCTTCACCCTTCACCATTAAATCGTAAGCCAGTTCTACTCTTTCCCAACGGTTGTCCCTGTCCATCGCATAATAACGGCCAATGGCACTGGCTAATTGTCCAGAGCTATTCTTTAAATGATGTTCTAAATCATTGATGAAACCGATGCCCGATTTCGGGTCCGTGTCTCGTCCATCTAAAAAGGCATGGATGAACACCTTTTCTACCGAATTTGCTTTTGCAGCATCGCACAGGCCTTTGAGGTGATTGATATGAGCGTGTACGCCCCCGTCAGACAATAAACCAATGAAATGAACTTTTTTGTTTGAACTCTTAGCTTGATCAAAAGCAACTTTCAATACCGGATGGTGATTCAAGCTACCATCGGCAACAGCTTTGTTAATTCTGCCTAACTCTTGATAAACAATTCTTCCGGCGCCTAAATTCATATGCCCCACTTCAGAATTGCCCATTTGGCCAGCAGGGAGCCCCACCGCTTCTCCCGAGGCTTCGAGTTTGGCATTGGGGTAATTGCTCATCAGGTAATCAAAGAAAGGTGTATTGGCCTGATAAATGGCATTGGAGGAATCGGGTTTACCCAATCCCCAGCCGTCTAAAATAAGGAGTACCGTTTTTTTATTTTTCACATACAAATATACATCCTCCAAAATCAATTAAACGAAACGAGTGCAAGGAAGCTTATTTAGTTTGAAGCTGTTTAATTTTATGATTCATTGTGGTTCAATATTGTATTTTTGTGACCTTATGGAATTAAACCGTTCGATCTTGCTGCCTTTCATCCAATCTGCCCTTAAAGAAGATATGGGAGATGGAGACCATACTTCTCTGGCAACTATCCCTGCCGACAAGAAGGGCAATGCTCGTCTACTGATCAAGGAAGAAGGGGTGCTGGCGGGTGTTGAAGTAGCACTCGAAGTGTTCAAAGCCGTGGACCCTGAATTGAAGGTGAGCATTCATTTACAAGATGGAGTCTTGGTGAAAACTGGCGATATCGCTTTTAATGTTTCGGGATCAGCAAGGAGTATTTTAGCCGCCGAAAGGTTGGTGCTCAATATCATGCAGCGGATGAGTGGCATTGCTACTCAAACACAGCGTGTGGTAAAATTGTTGGAAGGGACGAAAACCAAGGTGTTGGATACCAGAAAAACAACTCCAGGCATGCGTTATTTGGAGAAAATGGCGGTAAAAATTGGTGGTGGAGTCAATCATCGTTTTGGATTGTATGATATGATCCTCATCAAAGACAATCATGTGGATTATGCCGGAGGTATACAGGCTGCCATTCAATCGGCCAGGAAATATTTAGCTGAACAACAACTCCATATACCGGTAGAAATTGAAGTAAGAAGCCTCGAAGAATTGCAAGCAGTTATTGATTTTGGACAAATAGATCGTATTCTTTTGGATAATTTTGATTTTGAACGACTCAGCGCTGCCATTGCTTTAGTGAATGGAAAATATATCACCGAAGCATCTGGAGGTATAACTTTGGATAATGTAAGACAATACGCAGAATGTGGGGTTGATTTTGTTTCTATGGGAGCATTGACCCATTCCGTAAAAAGTCTGGATATGAGTTTAAAAGCACAATCTTAACATCATTCTGTTAAAATTTGACTGATTCAAGCGGCTAATTTTCTTATAATTGTAAGCAAATGATATCGATCTATTCCGTTTCAGCCTTATTGCTTGCCTACCTTTTCGGGTCCATTCCCACTGCTGTATGGCTTGGTCAAGGGCTGTATGGTATTGATGTAAGAGAATACGGAAGCGGAAATGCGGGCGCTACCAACACGTTTAGGGTTTTGGGTAAAAGGGCAGGCATCATTGTGATGGTGGTAGATATTTTGAAAGGATTCACGGCTACCAACCTGGCCGCTTTTATAGGGTATTCGGTTACGGGTCCTCAGAGTTCCACTCAATTTGTGAATTATCAATTAGCATTGGGTATTACCGCTGTAATGGGGCATTTGTTTCCAATTTTCGCAGGATTTAGAGGAGGGAAAGGCATCGCTACTTTGTTCGGGATGATATTAGCCGTTCATTTCGAAGCCGCCATGATCTGTGTATTGGTTTTTCTGTTGGTCCTGGTCACCACTAAATTTGTATCGCTGAGCTCTATTTCCGCAGGTTTTGCGTTTCCGCTGAGTGTCGTATTTGTTTTTCATTCGCCGGTAAAATCCATTTTACTTTATGCCATTTGTATTTGTGTGCTCATTTTGGTCACCCATCAAAAAAATATAGAGCGGCTATTGAGGGGCAGTGAAAGCAAGGTAAATTTGTTCAACAGAAAGAAAACCCTTTCCGTTGAATAGGGTTATTTGAGCATCATTTAATTTTAATTCTGATGAAAAGTATAAAAAGCATCTTGCTGCTGTTTTTTACTGCTACATTATTGTTTTCATGTGCACAAGTACCATTAACCGGACGCAGACAATTGAGTTTGGTAAGCGATGAAACCCTCAACAAGGAGGCTTTGACCGCTTATCAAAACTTTCTAAATGAGCCAAAAACCAAGGTTATTAAGGGTACTGCCGAAGCTCAGAGAGTAAAAGCTGTTGGAGCTAAATTAGCTCAAGTGATTGATACCTATCTCAAACAAAACAGTTTTGGAGATCAATACAATTTTCAATGGGAATTTAATTTGATAGAAAGTAAGGATGTGAATGCCTGGTGTATGCCTGGCGGCAAAGTAGCCGTTTATACGGGTATTTTGCCAGTTACTAAGGACGAAACTGGCCTTGCAACGGTGATCGGGCACGAAATTGCACATGCTATTGCACGTCATTCGGCAGAGCGATACTCTCAGGTAACGGCTGCACAAGTAGGTGGAGGTATTTTAGGTGCAGTAACTGCCAATGCTTCAGAAGCTACTCAAAAAACGGTGAGCCAGTTATATGGCATTGGTGGGCAATTGGCCTTGTTAAAATATTCCAGAAATCAGGAAGCGGAAGCAGATCGTTTAGGCCTGATATTCATGTCGATGGCGGGCTATCAGCCTGAAAAAGCCGTCGATTTTTGGGAAAGGATGTCGGCTGCTAAAAAAGGCGATGGAGCTCCTCCTGAATTCCTCAGTACGCACCCCAGCGACGAAACCAGAATTGCAGAAATCAGGAATAGATTGCCTGAGGCCCAAAAGTATTTTCGGCCTGCTACTAATTAATTTCAGACTTTAACACCTGAAGAATAGCTTTTGCTTTCAGCAAGCATTCATCATATTCGTTTTCGGGAATTGCCTGGTGTGTGATGGCGCTGCCCACCTGAAAGGAAAGGTATTTTTGGTCGGCATCGTACAGCATGGTCCTTATGATTACATTGAAATCAAAATCTCCGTTTGGAGCAATATAACCTACCGATCCTGAATAAACACCCCTTCTGGTCTGTTCAAATGATTCAATCAGCTGCATTGCACGTATTTTAGGAGCGCCCGTCATAGATCCCATTGGGAAGCTGCTGCGCAAGATGTGAGACAAAGTAGTTCCTTCTGCCAGTTGACAACTCACCGTTGAAATCATTTGATGTACTTGCTCAAAGCTGTAAATCCCACACAATTCATCCACCTTTACGGTACCAGGAAGGGCGCATTTGGTCAGGTCGTTGCGTACCAGATCCACAATCATCACATTTTCAGCACGCTCTTTCTCACTCGCTCTTAATTCCTCTTTTATTTTTTCATCTTCCTCTGGGTTTGCCGACCTTCTGGCCGTTCCTTTGATGGGTTGAGAACTCAGTTTGTCTTGACGTTTACAAATGAATCTTTCTGGTGTTGCCGAGATGATGTAACGATTCCTTAGTTTGAAAAAATTAGAGAATGGAGTAGGAGAGCATTGGTTTAATTCAAAATAGGCGGCCAGCGGATTTAATTCGGCATCTTCTGCATAAAACTCCTGGCAGAAATTTACTTCATAAATATCGCCTCGCTGTATATGCTCTTTTAATTTCGAAACCGCATTAATATAGCTTTCGCGATTCAAACGCTGCTGGAGCTTCCCTTTAAAGTCTGTGCAATTTTGCAGAGGCTCAAGCGCCAAGATGGATTGATAAATTGTTACTGGCTGATCGGCACTAATTTCCACTTCATCCCCTGTAAAAATCAATTGATATTGAGGGATAAAAAAATACAGGTCAGGGAAGCCAAGGCCATCCCAATTTCTCGATTCGAGTGTCTCGATTTCGTTCTTCAGATCATAGCCTAAGAAGCCGGGAATATAGAGCGGACAATTGACAATGAAGGCATCCAGTTGGTCCAAGGCTCCACCAGCTTGGGCGGTTAATTCGCGTTGAACACCTGCGCTAATTAACAAGTCGAATTGATGGTATTGATCTTTGAAATGATTGGAATTTAAGCAAGCGGCAGTTTCAAACTGACTGGCCCATACCATGGCCTGATTTTTGAAATTTTCAGGATTTTCGAGTCGAAATTTTTGTTTAATTAATGACATATAAGTAATTGTATTACAATTTCTTATTGCATCAAATTTAAAGTTTGTTCCCGGTCTGGTCCAACAGAAAGATATTTCACCGGAACACCCAAATGCTTTTCAAGATACTGGATGTAAGCAGTCAATTTTGCCGGAATTTCGTCTGTTTTACGAATGCCTGTCAGGTCTTCATTCCAGCCAGAAATTGCTTCGTAAATTGGCTCCGGACTGATGGCGCTGATGTCATAAGGCATGTAATCAATTTTCTCCCCATTGTATAAATAGTGGGTGCAGGCGTAAATGGTATCAAAGCCACTTAACACATCTGCTTTGGTCATTACCATTTCGGTTACGCCATTCAGCATGATGGCATATTTAAGTGCGGGTAAATCAATCCATCCACAACGACGGGGACGACCTGTGGTGGCACCAAATTCATGCCCAATGGCTCTCAGTTTTTCGCCGGTTTCGTTCTCCAATTCGGTTGGGAACGGACCGCCACCTACACGGGTACAATAGGCTTTAAAAATACCAATCACCTTACCAATTTGTTTTGGGGCAATACCCAAACCGGTACAAGCTCCCGCAGTGGTGGTATTAGATGAAGTAACAAATGGGTAAGAGCCAAAATCCACATCAAGCATCGTGCCCTGAGCTCCCTCTGCTAATACTTTTTTCCCAGCTCTGAGGTATTGATTCACAAAATGTTCGCCATCCACCTGAGGAATCGCTTTCAGCATTTCAACAGCTTCAAAGAAAGCGGCTTCTTTTTCCGAAAAATCAGGTATTTCACCGTAATGAGCCAATATGGATTTATGCTTATCCACCAGTTTTTGGTAGCGTGCTTTAAAATCCGGTAATTGAGTATCACCCACTCTTAGTCCATTTCGGCCGGTTTTATCCATGTAGGTAGGTCCAATTCCTTTCAGTGTAGAACCGATCTTACCCACACCCATTTTACTTTCAGAGGCGGCATCCAGTAATTGATGAGTCGGTAGGATGATATGAGCTCTGCGAGCAATGAACAATTTCTGATCAGCAACCGGATCAAAACCCCTGGCTTTTAGTCCGTCTAACTCTCTTTTCAGGATGATCGGGTCGATAACCACACCATTCCCGATGAGGTTCATGGTTTTGGGATTGAAAATCCCCGAAGGGATGGTATTTAAAACAAATTTTTGTTGATTAAATTCAAGTGTGTGTCCTGCATTCGGACCACCCTGAAACCTGGCAATCAGGTCGTATTCGGGACTTAAAACATCTACAATTTTACCTTTTCCTTCGTCGCCCCATTGGAGGCCCAGTAATACGTCTACAGCCATTAATTTTTTTGAGAGTTAGTTTTTTGAGAAAGACTCACAGTGCCCGTCCTTGAGGCGGCTGCAGTTTCCATATAAGTTTAAAGAGTGGTGTTTGATATCAAATTTGAGCAGGTCGCCCATCATGGTTTGTATTTGTTGGATTCGAGGATCACAAAATTCTACCACTTTTCCGCAATCGATACAAATGATGTGGTCATGCTGCTTGTAGCCATAAGATTTCTCAAATTGAGCCATGTTCTTACCGAACTGGTGTTTGGTAACCAAATCGCAAGATACGAGCAGTTCAAGCGTATTGTAAACGGTTGCACGACTTACCCTGTATTTTTTGTTTTTCATGTGGATATAAAGTGATTCCACATCAAAATGGTCGTTTCTGGAATAAATCTCTTCAAGAATGGCAAAGCGTTCAGGAGTTTTTCTGAGGCTTTTATTTTCGAGGTAGGCCTCGAAAATTTTCTTTACCATTTCATGGGTTTCTGTTTTGGACATGAGATCTTAAATCAATTCAAATTTATTCAAAAAATGTAGTCCTTGCAATTAAATTCAAGACGCTTTTTCAACAGTTGAAGGAGTATCAAAACGGCTTACATCGGTTACTCCACGAACCAGTTTGAGTTTGGCAATCAGGTTGTCGAGGTGCATGGTATCATTCACGTAAACCATGATACTTCCTTCAAAGATACCTTCATGGCTATCCACCGTAATGGAACGCATATTCACTTTAAAATCGTTGGAAATGACAGTGGTTAAATTGTTGATTAAGCCTACTTCGTCTATTCCGATGATTTTGATGCCAGTTAAAAATGCCAACTGTTTTTGAGAGTTCCACTTGGCTTTTACAATGCGGTAACCAAAATTTGACATCAGTTTGGTCGCATTAGGGCAAATGGTCCGATGAATCTTAATGCCTTCACCCACGGTCACAAATCCGAAAACATCGTCGCCCGGTATGGGATTGCAACAGCTGGAAAGCTTATAATCTATCTTTTGGAGGTCTTCGCCAATGAGTAGGGTGTCAATTTCATCTTTTTTAAGTTTTTTGATGAATTCAGACGGTTCCGTTCGTTCATGGACTTTTTGATCCAGGTGTTTTTCGGCTGTCAAGTAATTTTTCAGATCGCTGATATCGATGAGACCTTTGGCAACCTGGTACATCAGATCTTGAGAGGCATGTAACCTGAAATAAGTGGTAATTTTATTCAGATTTTCGATGGTGAACGGGATTTTAAGCGATTTCATTTTTCGCTCCAAAATTTCCTTCCCATCTTCTGCTATCTTCTTTTTTTCTTCTTTTAAAGAGGATTTGATCTTTGATTTTGCCTTTGCCGTGATCACAAAACTGAGCCAATCTTCTTTTGGGCTTTGTTTGCCAGAAGTGATGATCTCTACCTGGTCTCCATTTTGTAAGGTATGGGAGAGGGGCACCAGTTTATGATTGACCTTGGCTCCAATACAACTGGCTCCTAAATCGGAGTGAATATCGAAGGCGAAATCGAGTGCGGTGGCACCTACCGGAAGTTGACGGAGTGCACCTTTGGGCGTAAAAATGAAAATTTCATCAGAAAACAAGTTCATTTTAAAATCATCGATGAAATCCAATGCATTCGATTCGGGATTTTTTAACATTTCCCTCACTTTTTGCAGCCATTGGTCTAAACCGCTGCTTTCAGCATTGGGTGCCTCCTTGTACTTCCAATGAGCGGCAAAGCCTTTCTCGGCAATTTCATTCATTCTTTCGGTCCTGATCTGCACTTCCACCCATTGCCCTTTTGGGCCCATCACGGTGGTGTGTAGCGACTCATAACCGTTCGCTTTGGGTGAGGATACCCAATCTCTCAGGCGATCGGGATTGGGCCGGTAGAAATCAGTTACAATGGAATAGGCTTTCCAGCAGTCGGCCTTTTCCTGATCTATTTTGCTGTTCAGGATAATGCGGATGGCGAACAAATCGTACACTTCCTCAAAAGGAATATTCTTTTTCCGCATTTTATTCCAAATGGAATGAATGGATTTTGGTCGACCGTACACCTCCGCTTTCAAGCCTTGCTCGTTTAAGATATTCTGAATCGGGTCGATAAATTCTTTGATGAATTTTTCACGTTCAGCTTTTTTCTCATTCAGGTTTTTGGCGATGTATTTGTAGGTACTTGGCTCGGTGTATTTCATCGACAAATCCTCCAATTCCGATTTCATGGAATACAAACCTAAACGGTGGGCTAGGGGGGCGTAAAGGTAAATGGTTTCTGAGGCAATTTTGAGCTGTTTCTCCCTCGGCATATGGTCCATGGTTCGCATGTTGTGCAAACGGTCGGCCAGTTTGATGAGGATTACCCGTACATCATCGGCCAGGGTGAGCAGCATTTTTCTGAAATTCTCTGCCTGCAGCGAGCTGTTGTAATCAAAAACGCCTGAAATTTTAGTCAGGCCATCGATGATTTTAGCTACTTTTTTGCCAAAAACGATTTCAATATCTTCTAAGGTGATGTCGGTATCCTCCACCACATCGTGCAAAAGCGCACAAACAATGGAGGTAGTGCCCAGGCCAATTTCTTCTGCCGCAATTTGGGCCACCGCAATGGGATGGTAGATATATGGTTCACCAGATTTCCGGCGCATATCCTGATGACTCTCCAAAGACATGTCAAAAGCCTGCCTGATCAAACGCTTGTCTCCCTTTTGTAAGTTAGGTTTACAAGCTTTTAATAAGGCCCTGTATCGCTTCAGGATCTCTTTTTTTTCTGCTTCTAGGTCTATAATTAATTCAGCCATGCCAATACAATTCTCTGGTTTTTATAGCGTTTACTTCATTAAATCTTTTAACAGGAGGAAAAGAAAAACAAGGAAGCCTACCAATACTTCGTTTTTATATTTCTTCAGAAACTGATTAAACCTATTCATGTTTACTATTAATTTTTTAATTTGATGTAGAATTTGATGCTACAATTTATCGCTTTATATTGATTTTGAGCGATGTTACATTTTAAAATTAACTGTAACTTTGTGTAGATAAATTTATGAAATTTTTCAGGTATATCTTATTGGCGCTGTTATGTTTGCCCCTTTTTTTGCTGGCACAGGAGAAATATGACCCTGTGCTAAAGGGAAAAAATGATACCATCCGGGTGGCTCTGACTATGGTAGATGGTGAGCTAATTCCCTGGGCAACACTACCTGAAGTTCCAATTATCGATAACCGAATTTTCAGAACACCTGAACAGCAGGCAGCATACAATAGATTGAGATACAATGTTTTAAAGGTATTACCTTATGCAATGTATGCTCGTTCGAGGTATGCCAAATTGCAGCAAGAACTTGGCGCTGCAAAAAATCGGAAAGATGAACGCATGCTGAGTAAGGCTTTTGAAAAAGAGATCAAAGACATGTTCAATAGGGAGATCAAAAACTTGACCATTACCCAAGGTGGAATCCTGATTAAATTGATTGATCGCGAAACGGGACATAGCAGTTTCGAAATTTTGAAAGACATGAAAGGTGGACTAACCGCTTTCTTGTATCAATCGGTAGCAAGAGTTTTTGGCAACAACCTCAAAAAGAAATATGACCTACAAGAAGACAGGGATATTGAAAGCATCATCCAGCAGACACCGTATTATCGTTATGGGCACATGTAGCCAACTTGCATTTTTGTTACCTTTGAAGATCTCCCAATAGTCAGCTTTACTTTATGAAATTAGACATACTCGTTTTTGCCGCTCATCCGGATGATGCTGAATTAGCCTGCTCAGGTACCATTTTAAAATACACGAGCGAAGGCAAAAAGGTGGGTGTTGTTGATTTAACACAAGGTGAACTGGGTACACGGGGTAACGCTCAATTGAGAGCCCAAGAGGCTGCGGCTTCAGCTGAAATTTTGGGATTGGCCATTCGTGAGAATTTAGGATTGAGAGACGGATTTTTTCTGAATGATGAGATTAATCGTCTGAAAGTGATCGAGGCAATCAGAAAATACCAGCCTGAAATTGTTCTGGCAAACGCTTTATCTGACAGACATCCTGATCATGGACGTGCTTCGGAATTGATCAATGATGCTGTTTTTTTATCCGGATTAACTAAGATAGAAACACAATTAGACGGTCAGGGCCAAAAACCTTGGCGACCGAGTTTGCTACTGCATTATATTCAGGATAGGTACATCCAACCTGATATTTTAATAGATATCACCCCGTATTGGGAACAAAAATTAGCTTCCATCCGTGCTTTCAGATCTCAATTCTTCGATCCTAAGTCGACAGAACCTGATACTTACATTTCATCCCCCGATTTTTTAAATGCTTTGGAGGCTCGCTGTCGTGAATTTGGTAAATCCATCCAGGCAACCTATGCCGAAGGCTTCACTTCAAAAAAGCTGCTGGGTGTGAAAAGCCTCTTCGATTTACTCTAATTAATCCATAAAAAAAGCGGAACCTGTTGAACACATTCCGCTTTAATGCTTCCCGATCGGGGATTTAGAGTTTTGCAACAATTTGCTCCATCACATTTAAACCTGCATCAATGTGATCATTGCTCATGATCAAGGCCGGTCTGAAACGTATGGTTTGGTTGCCACAACCCAAAAACATGACATTTTTCTCAAGTCCTTTTTTGATAAACTCATCACGCATGTTTTTGCTTGAAAAATCAAAGGCTGTAAGTAAACCCTTGCCTCTTACATTACTCACCTGAGGATATTTTTCAGCTATTTTTAAAAGTCGCTCTTGAAGGTATGTTCCGGTTTGCGCAGCATTTGCAACCAATTGATCTTCTTCAATAATTTCCATGATTTTGCTGGCCCTAACCATATCGACCAGGTTACCGCCCCAGGTAGAATTGATCCGAGAAGGAACACGGAAAACATTGGTGTCAATATCATCAATGCGGGTGCCTGCCAGTATTCCGCAGATCTGCATTTTTTTACCAAAAGCTAAAATATCCGGACGGGCCTTTTCTCCAAAATGTTCGTGGCACCAGAATTTACCAGTTAAACCCACACCGGTTTGAACTTCATCATAAATTAACAAAGCCTCATTCTCATCGGCTAAAACACGTAATTGCTCTAAAAACTCCTGGCGTACGTGGTTGTCTCCGCCTTCAGACTGTATAGGTTCGATTAAGATGGCGCAAATATCATCTGGATGGTTTTTAAAGGCCTGCTTGATTTGAGCGATAGATAATGCTTCCCTCTGTTTCAAATCTTCATAATTCGCATCAGTAAATGGGAATTTAATTTTTGGGATGCTCACCCTTGGCCAATCGAATTTGGCAAACCACTTGGTTTTATCTGGCAAAGTATTGGTCAAGCTGACGGTATAACCCGAACGCCCGTGAAAAGCTTGCTCAAAGTGTAAAACTTTATATCCCTTCTCCTCTGTATAGCCTTTCTGGAAGTTTTTTTGAACTTTCCAGTCCATAGCGGTTTTAATTGCATTTTCGATGGCTAAGGCGCCTCCTGCGATGAAAAATGCATGTGGTAAATAAGATGGAATGCCAATTCTGGAGAAGGTGTCCACAAATTGGGCGTATTGAGTGGTATAAATATCTGAATTGGATGGATTTGTCAATGCCGCCAACATCAGGTTCTTCTTGAATTCCTCATCATTCACCATTTTAGGGTGATTGTAACCCAGTGGTACTGAGGCAAAGCAAGTAAAGAAGTCCAACAGGGTTCTGTTATTTTTTGCGTCGTAAATATGAACACCCTCACTTTTCTCCATATCAAATGTCAGGTCAAATCCGTCAGCTAAAATATGTTTGCTGAGTGTTTCCTGAACTTGGTCGGGTGCGATCGATAATTTATACATAGGTTTTAAAATTGTTTATGTAAAATTACCAATAAGGGCTCTCATGGGCAATTTTTAGCTTATTTTTCGAAAAGAGCTAAAAAATAGGTTTAAATAATTTAAACCTATTTTTTCTTGTTTTTGCGTGGAGAAAAATAGAGGTGTGGAAAATTATTTTATAAAATTTCTTCTAAAATCTGCCTGAATTCGGGCGCTTTGGCAATCAATTTTTCTTTAATTCCCAATAGTCCGGTCTTACCACCGGTATGGATCCAAAGTAGGTGTTCTCCTGGTTTGAAAAAATCAGACCGGATTAAATCATCCAACCCAAAAACCAATTTGGCAGTATATACCTGATCTAATAAAATTTCGTGCTGGTGATAATAATCAATTATAAACTCTAATAACTGGTCATTATATTTTGCATAACCTCCAAAATGATAGTTTTTATGAAGCTCGAAAGAAGTGTCAGGGATGGCATATTTATCAATGGCTTGATTAAAAAAGTCACCATCTTTTAGTACCGGAATTAGTTGTAAACGAGTATTTAATTCTTGTTTATTGATGGCAGCTAAAATACCGGCAGCTGTACTTCCTGTGCCAGCTGCACACAAGATATGATCAAATGTTGCATGCAGCTCAGTTATAATCTCCTCACAGCCCTGTACAGCCTCTTCACTGGCGCCGCCTTCATCAATAAAATAAGCCTGATCATCTTTCTCAAACAGTTCCTTAAAGATCTGATGTTTATTGCGGTAACGTTCTCTATCTACAAATATCAATCTCATCCCGAGGGCAGCGCATTTGTCAAGGATTTCATTTTTCACCTGTTCACCACGAACCACTCCGGTGCAATTTAGACCGTTATAATTGGCAGCAGCTGCACAAGCAAGCAAATGATTGGAATAGGCGCCACCGAAGGTAACCAGGTGGGTTTTGGCTTGGTCTTGGGCATCAGATAGGATGTATTTCAACTTACGCCATTTATTGCCCGAAATGAGGGGGTGAATCAGGTCATCTCTTTTCACAAAAACCCTCAATCCCTTTTCAAGGTAAAGTGGGCTATGGATTTCTTGTACCGGACTTGGTAAGTTTAGTTTCATTAATCATTAAACAATAAAGCCTCCAACAAGGAGGCTTTAAATAAGATAAGGATTTTTATCTGCCTATTCCGATGCCAATCCCTGCATTGAAGGCTTCAAAATCGCCAAAGCTGTAAGAACCGAAAACCCGTAGCAGTAAAAGGTTAAACTGCAAACCAACATTGGTTCTTAGGCTATTGGGATTTTTTTGATTGATGCTTACCGGATCGCTAAAATTGACATAGGTATTGCTGGCGATTTGAAATGGATAAACACCTTTCAGATCCACATTGCTTTCAGATTTTTGATAAGCCATACTGATGAAAGGGGTAAAGAATAAAACTTTTTTAGATAGGATGGCTTCTATATTCAAACCTTCAAACCTCGCTTCCAGTTTTTGATTGGGATCTGGAATGGAGTTATTAGCCCCTCTTACTTCCAGCGGAAGCTGATAAGTTAAACGAGTGTAACCCACTGCTGCGGCCAAATCGAATGGTAAAACCTTATCAGAAAGTTTGCCGGTGAATAAACGTAGTAAATTTACTTTCACACCCCCACCCATCATGCCGATGGTGCCGTTTGATTCACCGAGTTTGATGTTAGGCACGTATCTAACCGTAAAATCCATTCCTTTTATAAAACCTACTGTTGCCTGTAGTTGAGGTGCAGGAACAAAAGGCAATTCGGCACCCTTAGGGAGTACAAATTGGCCGACCTGAACATTATTGGCATAAATATTCATGAGCGGTCCGTTGATTTTATCTCCGCCGATGGTGGGGCTTAATGTTTTAGAAGGATCAGCAGGTGCGATATTGCTCGAGAGGCCCAGTTTGGTAATATCGAAAAATTGATCTGATTCAGGGATCATGACACCTGTCATACCCAGTCTTAGCTCTACTCTTCCAAATTTTTTGGTGGCAGCGCTGGTATTCCAATTTGAGTTGATACCCGTTCCGAAACCTCTTAAAAAGGGATTCAAGTAAGCCTGGATCAGTTTTTGGGCATCCTCTTTATTAGATTTAAAGAGACCTGATATTTCGTCCTGAGCACTCAGAGATGTACTAAATCCAAACAGAAATAGAAAAATTAGAAGGGTTTTGAAGGTGGTGTGAATTTTTTTCATGCGAAGAGATTAGAGCATTGAACTTGTAGCTATTGATAAATATAGCCTTGCAAATCTAATTCTTATGGGCCTTAAATCATGTTAAATCATAAATTTTCTTTTAGAAAGATTTAAGGTTTATTTTTGGACATGGCCGAGCACCTGGACTTATTGGAACAAGATGAACAAGATTTATATGAGCACCTGCGCATTGAAGTAGATAAAGGACAGTCGCTCTTACGTATCGATAAATTCCTGATGCATCGGGTTGAAAATGCTTCACGCAATCGCATACAAAATGCAATTGAGGCAGGTAATGTGTTGGTAAATGGCCAGGTGATCAAGGCGAGCTACAAGGTCAAGCCCAAAGATCTCATTACGGTAGTTTTACCACATCCGCCCCGCGATACAGAGGTTTATCCTGAAAATATCCCAATTGAAATTGTTTACGAGGATGCCGATTTGCTGGTAGTTAACAAAGCAGCTGGGATGGTGGTTCACCCCGGTTACAACAATTACACTGGTACTTTGGTGAATGCCTTGGTTTATCATTTTCAAAACTTGCCTCAATTAGCTGGCAATGAGGGCCGTCCGGGACTAGTTCATCGAATTGATAAAGACACCTCGGGTTTATTGTTGATCAGTAAGAATGAACGATCACTTACTTACTTGGCGAGGCAGTTTTACGATCACTCCATCACCCGAAAATATCAGGCACTAGTTTGGGGCGATTTAGTGGAAGATGGTACGGTGACAGGATTTATAGGTCGCAGTGCAAAAGACCGGAGGGTAATGGACATTTATGAGGAGGAAGAAAAGGGAAAATGGGCCGTAACACATTACAAAATATTGGAAAGATTTGGTTATGTAACGCTCATCGAATGTCAGCTGGAAACTGGCCGTACTCACCAAATCAGGGCACACATGAAATATTTGGGACATCCGCTTTTTAGTGATGCCAGCTACGGTGGCGACCGCATTTTAAAAGGAACTGTAAATGGAAAGTATAAGCAATTTGTAGAAAATTGCTTTGCCCTGATGCCGCGACAGGCCCTGCATGCAGAAACTTTAGGTTTTATTCATCCCAGCACAAAACAGTATTTACATTTTCAAGCTCCCATGCCAGCCGATTTTACGGCAGTATTAGAAAAATGGCGTAATTATATTAAATATGCCTAAGCAATTGATCAATATCAATAATGAATTAGTACCCGATGATATTGCTGTTTTTACAGCCAATCACAGGGCTTTACGCTATGGAGATGGTTTGTTTGAATCGATGCGCATGATGAACGGCGAGCTAAAGTTTGCCGATTTACACGCAGACAGAATTCAGCGGGGGATGAAGGCTTTGAAAATTGAAGCGCCTACTAAAATTGATGCTGCTTTCTTACAACAAAAAGCCGAAGAACTAAGCCGTGTCAATAAAACGGGAGCTCATGCCCGTTTCCGTTTGAGTGTTTACCGCGATGCGGATGGTTTGTATGCCCCCAACTCTAATAAGATGGGCTACATCCTCGAAAACGCTAAATTGCACAGCGGTCGATACGAGTGGAATGATAAGGGCTTATTGATTGATGTTTTCACTGAGGTTAGAAAATCTGCAGGAACACTTTCAAACTATAAAACAGCCAATTCTTTGGTTTATGTTCTAGCCGGCATTTATAAAAACGAACAGCGGTTGGATGAAGCCCTCCTCTTAAATCAGGATGGTTTTTTATGCGAAGCGATCAGCAGTAATGTGTTCGTTGTTTATAAAAATCAAATTTTTACCCCTGCTCTGAGTGAAGGATGTATCGCGGGAGTGATGCGCCATGTGGTGATTGGTTTGGCCAAAAAGGCGGGGATGCAAGTGATCGAGGCGCAAATCAATCCCGCGGTGTTAGAGGCTGCGGAAGAGATCTTTTTGACCAATGCCAGTAAGGGCATACTTTGGGTGATGGGTTATAAGCTGAAACGCTATTTCAACAAAAATGCAACTTTTCTTTTTGAGGAGCTGAACAAGTTATAAACGTATTCCTCTCAAGAATTCCTCAATTCCCATTTTCTTTTTTCCTTCCATCTGAACTTCCAGCAAGTTGATGAATCCATCTGCAGCAGCGAATTTTAAAAAGCTTTTATGGTCAGTTGAATAATTGCCTGCCGGGATATTTGGCTTAGTTTTTTCGATACTGGCCCTGAAAATTTTCAGGTTTTTACCCAATAAAGTAGTGAATGCTGTCGGGTATGGACTCAAACCCCTCACCAGGTTAAAAATTTGTATCGCCGGAAGCTCCCAATCTATTTTACAATCCTCTTTAAATAATTTTGGCGCATGTTTTTCTTCTTTTGGTGACGATTGTGGTTTTGCTAGCAAAATCCCTTTCTCCAATTGATTTATCGTCTCAACCAACAGTTTTGCACCTAGATCTTTCATCCGGTCGTGGAGTTCACCGGCGGTTTCTGCCTCGCCTATAGATAATTTTTCCTGTAGTAAGACATCACCTGTATCGATCTCATGTTTTAGTTTAAAGGTGGTCAAGCCGGTTTCTTTCTCTCCATTGATGATGGCCCAGTTGATCGGGGCTGCCCCGCGATAATCGGGCAGGACAGAGGCATGCAAGTTGATGGTCCCGTGTGGAGGCATGTTCCAAACCATTTCGGGAAGCATCCGGAAGGCTACCACAATTTGTAAATCAGCATTTAGGGCTTTCAGTTCGGCTAAAAATTCCGGATCCTTTAATTTTTGTGGTTGTAGCACTTTCAAGCCTTTTGCACTTGCAAATTGTTTTACAGCCGACTCGGTGATTGTTTGTCCCCGGCCAGCCGGTTTGTCTGGTGCCGTAACTACGCCCACTATTTCTTTACCCGTATTGATCAAGGCTGCCAAAGAGGCAACCGCAAATTCGGGCGTTCCCATAAATACTATTCTCATATATTCAAGATCAAGGGTAAAGCAGGTATTTTTTTCGCATCAATTTAAATTGACTCAAGGCCGGTTCCCAGCTTAAGCGGATTTCTTCCTCAGATTTTCCAGCAATGATTTGTGCTTTTAGCAAATCTGTGCCCGCTAATTTGTCAAAATTACCCATTTGAGGATGTTTTTTATAATCGAAAAAAGAGGCTTTATCCGGATAAGCTTTGTAAAACTGGATCAGCCATTTCAGGTTTAATTGTCCACTTTTTCTAATTGCTCCAACCGGATAATTCCTTAAATCGATTCCGTAACAATCTTTTCCTAAATGAATCGGACTTTCACTCATCCCGGCAATAGATTGTGGTTTAAACGAAAACCGGTATTTGCCTTTTAATTCTGGACTGCCCAATACCTGAAAGGGATGGTAAGTGCCACGACCCTGACTGATAACCGTTCCCTCAAACAAACATAAACTTGGGTAGAGATAAATGGATGCTTGCGTGTTTAAATTAGGCGATGGTTTGATAGGTACTTCATATGCAGTTTCATGCGTGTAGTTTGCAACTTTTATTATTTTTAATTTGCATTGTACTTGCTTGTTGAGCCAGCCTTCACCGTTGATCATTTGGGCATATTCACCCAAGGTCATCCCGTGTACAATCGGGACAGGATGCATACCAATGAAGGATTTGAATTTTTCATCTAATACGGGGCCATCCACATAAAATGCATTTGGGTTTGGACGGTCTAATAGCAATAATTCCAATTGATTTTCTTCACATGCTTCCATTACGTAATGCAGTGTGGAGATGTAAGTATAAAAACGGGCACCCACATCCTGAATATCAAATATCAAGATATCTAATCCCGCTAAATCTTCCGGAGAAGGTTTCAGGTGCTTTCCATAAAGAGAGATAAGCGGTATGCCAGTCTTCGGGTCAATGCCATCGGCAACCTTGGCGCCATTGCTGTAATCACCTCTAAAACCATGTTCTGGTGCAAATATTTTTTGAACGTCTATGCCTAAGCTTTTTAAACTGTCAACACTCAATTTGTTGCCAATCGTAGAAGTTGCGTTCATGACCATGCCCACCTTTTTACCTTTGAGATAGGGGACATAGAGTTCAGTTTGGTCTGCACCGGTTTTTAATTTGCTCTTGGATGATTGCGCTGAAGAAGCCATCGAAACAAAAAGCAGGACTGTCAATAAGCAGTATTTCATATGAGTGACCAAAAAAATTTGCACCTTTGCTAAGGTACAAAAAATCCATTCAGCGCTTGAATTTCCCTTTTTATCTAGCTCAACGCATCACTTTTAAATCCAAACGGACTTTCTCTAAAATGATCGTCCGGATGGCTGTTTTGGCCATCATGTTGGGCCTATCGGTAATGATCCTTTCTTTGGCAGTTGTTAAAGGTTTTAAGTCGGAGATTAGGGAGAAAATGAGGGCTTTTTCGGGAGATATCCAGATTTTGAAATACGATCTGAATCAATCACTCGAAACTTCGGCTTTGAAATTAGATTCGAATAAGCTTAAGGAGCTGAAACAATCCAAATCAATTGAATTCATTCATCCTATTGCCACTAAAAACGGCATTATAAAAGTGAACAAGGAAGTGGAGGGTGTAGTGTTGAAAGGCCTGGATGCCAGCTACCATTGGGATTGGTTCAAACCATTGATCATTTCCGGAAATATCATCGATTTTAGCGATGAACGGGCTGCACAATCTCAAATTCTGATTTCTAACTATACAGCTTCTCGTCTGAAATTGAAAGTAGGAGATGATTTCCTGATGTATTTTGTCCAGGAACCCTTGCGAAAACGTAAGTTTAAGATTGTTGGGATCTTCAATTTTGGTGTGGAGGATGTAGATAAAACTTACGTCATAGGAGATTTGAACCTGGTCCGCAAATTGAATAATTGGTCGGAAGGTGAAGTAGGTGCTTATGAGATTCGGGTCAAAGACTTTGAAATGCTGGATCAGCAAGCTGTTCAAATACATGAGCAGCTGGATGTCGGCTTACGAGCCTTTACCGTCAAAGAGTTATATCCGGTTATTTTTCAGTGGCTTTCTTTGTTAGATGTGAATACGCAGGTGATTTTTGTATTGATGTTGGCTGTGGCGATCATTAACATGATTTCTGCATTAATGATCATGATTTTAGAGAGAACACAGTTTATTGGTCTCTTGAAAGCGCTGGGTAGTTCTAATTGGGCAATTCGGAAAATATTTTTGTATCAGGCGGCCTACCTCATTGGTTTGGGTTTATTGCTGGGAAATATTTTTGGTGTGGGGTTGGCTTTGCTGCAGCAACACACACATTTGATTCCACTGGATCCAGAATCATATTACATGAACTTTGTACCCATTGAATTACACTTGCTCGATGTACTTTTACTCAATGTAGGCACTTTGGTCATTTGTTTATTGGTATTGATTATTCCTTCTATGCTGGTGAGCAGAATTTTGCCTGTAAAAGCGCTCAAATTCAATTAATCCGATTTACTTTTTGATCAATAGCTTTCTCGAAAAACTTTCTCTATCTCCACTTAGTTTAAGAATGTAAAGTCCCGATGAAAATGGGTTTAAATCAATTTTTTCACCTTTCCATTCCTGTAAAAGCACTCGGGCCCCATTAAAATCGAACATTTCTAATTTGAAAGGAAGTCGACTTGGGTTATCCATCCTAATCTCTACAAAATCTTTCGCAGGATTGGGCGCTAAGTTCAGCTGCTTTCGTTCCATCTGAACGGCCTTTTCATTTGGATAAAAGAAAAAACGTTTTTTTTCAGTGTCTATCTCTTGTGCAGCCAACTTAAAATGTAGGCTTTTACACATCAGTAAAATGATTAATCTATAGGTGGTATAATTCATAGTTTGTCAATTAGGTTTTTCATAATGAAATTTTAGATGAACTGAAGAACCGACGACCCTGCCCGGGAAATAGATTTGTGGCGGATCGGGTCTGATCTCTTCATTCAATTTCCAGTTTTGCCCTGCTTCTTTAACATATTCTTGTGCTTTAATTAGCACTTCCGGTTCTGCCCAAGGATCTGTGAGTCCAGAAAAAACGGATTGAATGGTCAGTCTTACCAAATAATCCCCATCTTGATCCAGAACTTGCCCGTTTAGCAAGCCGCCTATTAGCTGAGAAGGATTACCCGGAGAAAATCCAACCTGCAAAGGATCATTGGCGTTTATCAAATTTCTAAATTCAAGTGTACCATCTGGCCTAAATAATTCTACTACGTAGCTGAAGCTACCTGGGATTGATTGTTTATTGGGTCCAACCAAATCTTGCACATAAAGTGTAAATCCTAAATCATACCTAGATGGTGATTTTTGCGTGTTGAATTCCGCCTTACTAGGGTTCACACAATCGGGGTTTGCACCAATCCCTGCTACATACCATTGATAAATGGATTCGTATTCCAGATTTTCTATATAAACGCTATTTCCAATGGTGGTTTTATTCTCAATAATAGATTCATAACTGTTTAGTCCGACTTTTTTGTACAGGCTAAATCGGTAATCACTTATACCTGGAAGGGCATCCCAGCTTAAATTAACGGACCGGTTTGTTCCCAAGACAACATTTTGATGTGCAGGAATTAAGTTTTCAGGTTTTTGAAGATGAATATCGTAGGTATCACTTGCTGCTGGTCCGAAAACCAAATTATTATTTCTGTCTTTTACTCCCGCACTCAGCTGCCATTCGTAAGTGTTAAAAGGCTCACTAACCTGAATAATCGGTGGTGATTTTAGCTCTTGGGTCTCTCCAAAAGCCACAATTTGTTGATTGCTGAGCTTTTTGATGGTGTATTGATAAAGAGATGCACCTTCAACAGGTTCCCATCTTAAAACTACTGGTTTGCCAATTTCTACACAGCTTAATGGAATAATTCTCGGTTTTTGAATAAAGTTTCTATCTACAACAATATGGAATGGGGATGGAGTTTCGCCTTCCTCTATGCTTGGAATAAATGGAGGTACGGGATCTTTGATAGGAACGAATGTCCATCCGTAAGTATGTCCATCTTCGAGATAATCGCTTGCACTCAGTTTAATATCTAAAATACTTGGATTTGGATGGTAATTCCTCCATTCTGGATCCTGAAAATCACCATTCAGGAAAAATCGACTTAAATAACGGTCGGCTCGGGGTTCTTCACTGGTGGCACTAATTTGCAGCGTACCCAACATGGGTACACGGGTGAAGTCAGCGGGTATTCCTAAAGTAATCTTTGGGATGTCCGTACGGAAGATGATCGGTCCTGAAATATCACCCAAAGCATCTGGATGTTGAGCTTTTTCTCCTTCATTGAGCATTATATAGTCAAATGTTCCAAATAATGGATTCTCTATTCGTTTAACGCCCTCCTCAGAACCTGTTTTTGCTTTTCCCAGAACTTTCCAGTTATATGACTTGGCTTTTCCCAAGGCCAATTCATGGTAAACAATTGCTTCGTCCTCATCATAAGGTCGAGTTAATTGAATTTCTTGTGCTGGTACAACTCCAGATTGGTCGCTGATATTCAATAAGTAGCTGTCTGCGCCTAAAACAGCGTTCCACTGAAAAGGTGTTTTCCAGGCTTTAGCGATGCTTCCTTCCGCTGGAGTAAGATCTTGTGGAGCAGCAACGGCTGCGGTATTAAAAGTGAAAGTGCTTGTCCACTTTTGTTTATTTTTCAAGGATAAACAAAATGCTGGATCGGGGCTGCTATCGCAATTGCCGCCCACTCCAATAATTCTGTTGCCAGATTCGAGCAAATGAGAACGCCAATAATATGTCTTCCCCGGTTGTAGATTAAGCCTGCCGAAGCTCATTCCATTGTTTAAATCTGGAGAGCTGTAGTTCAAGAATCGATATACCAAAGCTACCTGATCATCAAATTTCGGACTCTCGCTGACTTCAAAAACCCTACTACTTTCGTAAAGTGGATATTCTACCTCAATGCCCAGTTTTGCGGACCATGGATAGATGACTTGTCCGTTTTCCGGATTGGTTTTTAAGCTTGCAGCATAATCCGGTAAATTCATCACAGCAGCCCAGGCATCATGCAGGGCAATGTATTCTTTGCTTTTTTGGTCATAACCCAAACTATGCAGCACCTGGTGGGTAGCCAACCTAAATTCTTCAAATGTGCCATGCAGGGGAATTAGACCATAAGCTTTCCATATAATTTTCAGGGCCAGGTCATTTGCTATTGGAAAAACAAAGTAAGTGTTCCCCTTTTCGTTCCGATAGCCGTTTGCTTCATTAGTGCCATTCACCAGCAAATAATACCAGAAATTGATTAGCGAAGCATTTCTGGAAGGGTACGCCAAATCCCAGTTTTGGCCTTGGTATAATTTAGGCATGCTGGCATATTCCGGGTGAGCAAAATCTAATACCTGAGGATTATTCGGGATGTTCTCGCCTAATGTCCAGATTTGTGGTTTAACGTAAGGAATACCCGTCTGATATTGGTTTTTTACATTCAGTGCCATTATTTGAGCTATTCCGGTTTTGAGGGCCTCCCATTCTGGATTTGCGTAATCCTGATTAATGTTTTGATCACCTTTCAGGAAATGATTAATGCCTGAAAAATAAGTTTGTACCACAGCATCCAGGTCTGAGGCATCTGGTGTGTATGGATAGAAATAAGTGCGACTTGGGATATCAAAAACTGCTTTGCTATGTCCCGGATCTCCTAAAATATTATGGATTTGAATACTGCCATCACCTAGGGGGCCGATATGATCAAGATATTTCTTGAACCAATTATTGGTGTATTCCGTGGCCCAATGTACGCCTACCGAAGACTTCGAAATATCTGTATTGTTTTCTGGATGAAAGATCTGGTCTCCATCCGCATCGATAGCTAATTCTGCCTCCCTAGTGTTGGGGTTGAATTGTTTTGTTTGGATGCCGGGCTGGTCGGCACAGTTTTTTAATGAAAAAAATGGTCCGCTTGCAGGGTCTTGTCCTATTGTTGTTTTCAGGGTTTTGAAATTTACTTTACCATTAAACCAGCTAAGTCCTGTATTAGGAGCATCACAATTAGGGTTATTGGTATTTGGGTCCCACTTCTTGCCAACCCCTACAGCATACCATGCATTCATTACTTGTTGGTAAACATGAGAGCCAATAGGGTACCCCAGCTCTTGAATGACCTCAAGTGTGGCTGCCCGCACATCATGGAATTTAGACTGATAAGTTAATTTTTCTGTAAAGGTTTTAAATACCAACTGAAGTGCCAATTTATAGGTGGCCTCTTTATCCCCAGGAATGAGCGGCGTCGTACTATATAAATCATCATCATTCCAACTATCATCCACTGTTCCAGATTTAATAGAATTGAGTAAATAGAACCAGTAGTTCATGATTTCTGCATTGGCATGAGGGTCATAATCGGGTCTGTCCGGAAATCGATAGTACCTGCCCATATAGGTATTGGGGAATTTCCGCATTTTGGGTATGTCAAATGGCCTCAAGGCTTTATTGAATATATCGTTACCCTGATGAAAGCCAATTCTCCAGTTTGGCTCATCAAACTTACCAGGCCCGTACCAATTATCCATTGAAAGTCCCATGATATCACAGAATGACTCGGCTAAGGCATCCATTTCCGGGTGCATCATCGGGTTGGGGATAATCGGGTCATCAATGATATCATCACCCGAGGGTGGTGGACCTAAGGATTCTAAAATGATGCCATGACTAATCTCATGTCCGATGATATCTCTACTTACATCGGGGTGTATATATGAATAATTATTCAAGCTGATGATCTTCTTTTGCGTACTGAAGCCTGTAGGTAATTCCCTGCTCAGCAC
Organism: Sphingobacteriaceae bacterium; assembly: GCA_947459195.1. Lineage (GTDB taxonomy): Bacteria > Bacteroidota > Bacteroidia > Sphingobacteriales > Sphingobacteriaceae > JAIPAN01. The sequence goes on along the minus strand of CANHCS010000002.1, from coordinate 45,871 downwards.
TGCACTGATACAGGTATTCCCTGCTTTGTCAAAACCGTTCCAGTTGAATAGCTCATGGGTAAAAGCGCTGAATTTTTGAATTCCCTCTAAAACGCTTACACCCAATTCGCTTTCTAAAGGGTTGTAAAACCAGGGTTCTGGGCGTTTGTTAAGATGAGCCATCGTGTTAAACGGGCCATTATAATGAAGAAAATTAGCATTTGCTGGAATAATACTGGCAAATGGAGCAACTATAAATCTATTGGTTTCCGGATCCTCAAAAAGTCCAACTACTTCATTACTGGCATAAATTCCTAGTGCAGGAGCCTTGATTGTACATAATGCAATACCTGTGGTATAAGGCGGGATAAATGGCATGGGAACCACGCTTCCGTCATATTCATTTATTACGAATGGTAAGAAAACCATTCCGTATAAATTTTGTCTGCCATAGTATGATGTCGTAGCTTTTTCAATCATGTACGGAAATGAATTGTACAAGGTGCCCACCACCCCGTTTCTGTACATATCGTTCCTCAGGGCATCAAACTGGCTATAAGATTTGGCGCTTATTAAACAAAACCCTATTGAAATGCCCAGAAATAAATTAATCTTAAATTGTTTTTTGATAAGGTTACAGGCGAAAAACTTTGTAATTCTACCCATAAAGATGTCTTGCTTTTTGTAAAAATCTGTGAAATAGAGTTCAATAAAAAGATTAACAGAAATACAAGGGTGTTGTTTTGACAGGGAATGCCAATTAGCCGATAAGCTGCAATAATTGAAAAAAGGATTTTTTAGAGAAGTGTTATGTTTAGGCCTTTTTTGCTTCCTCCCAAAAAACATCCATTTCCGCTAAAGTCATGTCTTTCAGGTTTTTACCTGATTTTTTAGCCTTATTTTCGAGATATTGAAAGCGTTTGATAAATTTCTTATTAGTTTTTTCCAGAGCATCTTCGGGGTTGATATCGATGAAGCGGGCGTAATTGATCAAAGAAAACAAGAGATCGCCAAATTCGCTCTCTGCTTTTTCCTTGTCAATGGCTTTGTTGTCTGCAGTGTCGAATTCTGCCTTGAATTCCTGCAGTTCTTCCTCCACTTTTTGCCAAACCTGGCTTTTATCTTCCCAGTCAAAACCGACACCCCGGGCTTTTTCTTGTATGCGTGAAGCTTTAATGAGCGCTGGTAAGGAAGAGGGCACACCGGAAAGCACGGATTTGTTCCCTTCTTTCAATTTCAACTGCTCCCAGTTCTTTTTTACATCATCTTCATTATTCACCACTACATCTCCGTAAATATGCGGGTGACGGGATATGAGTTTATCGCTAATGCCATTCAGTACATCGGTAATGCTGAAATCGTTAGTTTCTGATCCAATTCGTGCATAAAAAACCAAATGCAGCATGATGTCGCCTAATTCTTTGCGAATCTCCTCCATGTCACCATCTAAAATGGCATCCGACAGTTCGTAAGTTTCCTCAATGGTGAGGTGACGCAGGCTCTCAAAGGTCTGTTTCTTATCCCAAGGGCATTCTTCCCGTAAGGTGTTCATGATGCTTAACAAACGTTCAAAAGCATTAGAAGGCGTGGTTGCCGGAGCTGGAGGAGTATGGGCCATGGAGTAAAAATACAGAAATGAACATAAAAAAATCCCCTTGGAAGATTTTCCAAGGGGATGATGTATTGCTTAATTAAATTTAAAGTTTAGAAGTGATCTCTGCGCTTAGTGGATCAACTTTCGAAGGGAAATACGCTACATAATTCCCTTTTTCGTCGATCAGGAATTTACCGAAGTTCCAGCCAACCGTCACATCCTGAACGCCGTTATTTTCTTTCTGGCACAGCCACTGGTAAACCGGATGTTGTCCTTTACCTTTTACGTCAATCTTCTCGGTCATCTGGAAAGTTACGCCATAATTTTTCTGGCAAAATTCACCGATCTCATCTGCAGTGCCAGGTTCCTGACCCAGGAACTGGTTACAAGGTAAGCCAATCACGATGAGCTTATCTTTATAACGCTCCTGCAATTTCTGCAAACCATCATATTGTGGGGTATAACCGCATTTAGAGGCAGTATTCACCAGTAATACTTTTTTGCCTTTAAAATCTTTGAAATTGATGGTTTTCTTCCCATCCAGACTTTTGATAGATAAGTCGTAGAACAATTTACCGCCTACGGTATTTACCTCATTGCCTTTTTGAAAAAAGTTCAGGTAGTATAAAACTGCTGTTCCAGAAAGGATCAATACTGCAGCAGAAAGTAATATCTGTTTCATATGGATTTTAAATTTTGATCTAATTTAAATGATATTTTGGTGATAAAAAGTATAAATTGTGTCAGATTCGACTCTGCACAATTTGCGTACTTTTGTGGTATGAATTTAAGTCCCAAGCTTGCAAAAGATTCTTTCATCGTGATGAACGAGTTGGTTTTGCCCAACGATACCAATACCCTAAATAATTTAATGGGAGGTCGCCTCTTGCATTGGATGGATATCGCGGCAGCCATTGCTGCACAGAAACACTCCAATCATATCGTAGTGACGGCTTCGGTAGATAATGTTTCTTTCCATCACCCGATCAAATTAGGCGATGTAGTAACGCTTGAAGCTAAGGTGACTCGTGCTTTCAATACTTCAGTAGAGGTACGTTTGGATGTTTGGGCCGAAAATATTCCCTCAGGTACCCGATTTAAATCGAATGAGGCCTATTATACCTTTGTGGCCTTGGCCGAAAATGGTAAAACCGTTCCAGTACCACCGGTGAGCATTGAAACCGAAGAGGAAAAAAAGCTGTATGATGGGGCGCTTCGTCGCCGTCAGCTGCGTTTGATTTTAGCTGGACGGATGCAGCCGGATGAGGCTACCGAGTTGAAGGCACTTTTCGTGAAAGAGTAAGCTTAGCTGCCCAGTTCGAGAATCCGGTCAAATTCCGCTGCCTGAAGTGGCATCACTGATAAACGTCCCTGACGTACCAAAGAAATGTCTTTTAAGCGATCATCGGCTTTAATTTGAGCCAGCGTTACCGGATTCTTTAAGGTTTCCACCGGCACCAGATCCACCACCACCCAATTGGTATCGTCGGTAGTTGGATCCTGGTAAAACTCTTTCACCACTTTGGCCACACCTACCACACACATGCCCTCGTTGCTGTGGTAAAACAACACTAAGTCGCCTTCTTTCATGGCTTTCAGGTTGTTGCGGGCCTGGTAATTTCGAACGCCATCCCAAAAAGTGCGTCCATCCTGATTAAATTTTTCCCAGCTGTACTTAAAAGGTTCCGATTTTACTAACCAGTAGTTCATATGTTTCAATTAATGAATGATTTTATAGATCAATTCTTTTAGCAGGTCGCCGTCGCTCAGGTTGCCTGTGGCGTCAACACCCTTTGATTTTAGATCGTATTCTCTTAAAAAGTTGAAAATACGGAAGAGCTTGGCTTTGTCATAATTCCGGCCAGCAATCTCATAATCTTTTACAAAATAAGGATTGACACCCAATTCCCGGGCTAATCCCTGCGGACTGCGATCTGTGGCATAATGGTATTTCAATACTTTACTGAAATAGGTGTTCAGCACGCCCAGCACCATTTGTATGGGATTCGATTTGGGGTTTGCACCAAAATAATCCACGATCTGGTTCGCCTTGATTACATTTCGTTTGGCCAGTGCATCCTGCAATTCAAACACATTGTATTCTTTGCTGATGCCGATATTATCCTGAATCTGTTCGGGTGTGATCTCATGTCCCGGAGCCAGGTTAAGGAATAACTTTTCTAGCTCATTGGCAATTTTAGACAGGTCGTTGCCCAGGTATTCGGCCAGCAGGGTAGCCCCGCGGGCATGCATGCCAAAACCTCTTTCCCGAACAAAATCTTCTATCCAGCCCGGAATTTTATTATCGTACAAAGCTGCTGATTCAAAAACGATTCCGTTCTTTTCTATGGCCTTGTAGGTTTTCTTGCGCTTGTCGAATTTGCCGTATTTATGACAGATAACCAGAATGGTGGTGGGCAGTGGATTTTCCAGATAGGCCAGCCAGGGATCAGTAGATTTTTTGTCCTCTTCTTCCTTGCCCCATTTCACCTCCTGCGCCTCTTTGATAAGCACAAATTGAAATTCGCTCATCATGGGGTAACGTTTCACCGTATTCAGGATGGTAGCCACATCGGTGTCTTTGCCATATAAAATGGTTTGATTGAAGCCTTTCTCAGCTTCGGTCAGTACCGATTTCTCCAGCATTTCACTGAGCTTATCAATGTAATAAGGCTCCTCGCCGTGCAGCAAGTACACGGGTTTGAATTTTCGGCTTTTAATGTCTTTGAGGAGCTCGTTAATGGTCATCGGGATGCCAAATTACAAATATTCCAGCCATTTTTCTGAACTTAGCAGCCAATGGCTGTATTCGAACCCGTTCCATTAAATCTTCCGGTTTATCCGCTGCGTTTAAAAGACGAAGCTGGCCAGCGTTTCGTGTTCGATGAAGTCCGCAAAAAGTTTTTGATCTTAACGCCCGAAGAGTGGGTGCGTCAGCATCTGGTGCACTTTTTGATTCAGGAAAAACAGTTTCCTAAAAGCCTGATCCAGTTGGAAGGCGGTTTGAAATACAATGGTTTGCAGAAACGGAGTGATATCCTGATCTATAACCAGCAAGGAGAAAAATTATTGCTGGCCGAATGCAAGGCGCCTTCTGTAAAAATTACGCAAGATGTTTTCGATCAGATTGCCCGCTATAATTTTGTGCATCGGGTGCAATGGCTCTTAGTGAGCAATGGGATGGAGCATTATTGCTGCAAACTCGATTGGGAAACAGAAAACTATCAGTTTTTCCCTGAGCTCCCATTGTTTTCTCAACTATAGACTGGCAACTCTCAACTGAAGACTCCCAACTCTTACAGCGCCGCTAAACTTTCCTTCAAGCTTTGAATCTTCGCTTCCGAATCCGCCTTTTTCTGCTGCTCGTTAGCTACAATTTCCGGCTTGGCATTTTGCACAAAACGCTCATTGCTCAGTTTGGCTGTCACCGATTTGAGAAAACCTTCCAGATATTCCAGCTCCTTGCTGATCCGTTCCTTTTCGGCATCGGCATTAATATTATTGCCTAGCGGGATGAAAAACTCGTCAGTTCCGGCCAGGAAGGAAGCCGCTCCAGCTACTTTTTCCTTGGTCATCACAAATTCGGCAATATTGGCCAGTTTGGCGATCATTGCTTGGTATTTTTCGAATGAAATACCTGAATTGGCTTTGATATGCAGGCTTAGGGCTTCTTTTGGAGATATTTGCTTGGCATTGCGCACATTCCGGATCTCGGAAATGACTTGTTTCACAACTTCAAAATCTTTCAATAAAGCTGCATTTACAGCACCCGCTTTAGGGTAGGGTGCCACGATACAGCAATCCATCTCCGCCCGCTGACCGAATAGTTCGTCATGCCATAATTCTTCACTCAGGAAAGGCATGAAAGGGTGGATCAGTTTCAGGATGCGTTCAAAGAAAGACTTGGTCGCCACAAAACTCGCTTGATCGATTGGTTGCTGATAGGCTGGTTTTATCATTTCGAGGTACCAGGCACAGAAATCGTCCCAAACCAATTTATAAATGCCCATCAATGCATCTGATAAGCGATAGTTATTAAAGTCTTCTTCAATTTGACTTAAAGCATGATTGAAATTGTTCTCAAACCAGTCGATGGCTTGCTGGTTAGGATTGGCCAGGCTGGCATCCACTTCCCAGCCTTTCACTAAACGGAAGGCATTCCAAATTTTATTGGCAAAGTTGCGACCTTGTTCGCATTGGCTTTCATCGAACATGATGTCGTTACCGGCAGGGGAACAAAGCAACATGCCCACACGAACGCCATCGGCACCATATTTTTCAATCAGTTCGATCGGATCTGGTGAATTGCCCAAAGATTTCGACATTTTACGACCAATCTTATCACGAACGATACCGGTGAGGTACACATTTTTAAATGGTGCTTCACCACGGAATTCGTGTCCGGCCATGATCATACGAGCCACCCAAAAGAACAAGATCTCCGGCGCAGTTACCAGGTCATTGGTCGGATAGTAGTATTTTATGTCAGCATTATTGGGATCTTGAAATCCATCAAAAACCGAGATCGGCCATAACCAGGAGGAGAACCAGGTATCCACCACGTCCTCATCTTGTTTCAAATCATTGATGCCGATTGCCGGATCAATTTTTTGGGCTTCTGCAAATGCTTCATCATGGGTTTTGGCAATGACGAATTCTCCGTTTGGCAAGTACCAGGCCGGTATTTGCTGACCCCACCACAGCTGGCGGCTGATACACCAGTCCTTTACATTTTCCATCCAGTGGCGGTAAATGTTGATGAACTTATCCGGAATCAGTTTTACTTCGCCATTTAACACATACTCCAGAGCAGGCTTGGCCATTTCGTCCATTTTGCAGAACCACTGCATGGAAAGTTTCGGTTCAATTACTGCATCGGTTCGCTCAGAGTAACCTAACTGTGATTTATTATCTTCTACTTTCTCCAAATTACCGGCTTCTTCAAGCATGATCGCAATTTTTTTGCGGGCAGCAAAACGGTCTTCTCCAATTAAAATCTCAGCTTTCTCGTTCAGCTTGCCATCATCATCCAAAATGTCAATCACGGGCAGTTTGTGCTTGATACCAAGCTCATAATCGTTCAAATCGTGGGCAGGGGTGACTTTTAAGCATCCGGTACCAAAATCCATGGTCACATATTCATCGGCAATAACCGGAATTTCTCTATTGATCAATGGAATTAGCACTTTCTTGCCAAGCAAATGTCGATAACGCTCATCATTTGGATTCACGCAGATCGCCGCATCGGCCATGATGGTTTCCGGTCGGGTAGTAGCCACAATGATGAATTTGTTGGTTTCGCCAACAATTTGGTATTTGATGTAATGAAGCTTCTGGTTGACTTCCTTCCGGATTACTTCTTCATCCGAAACGGCTGTTTTACCCTGCGGATCCCAGTTTACCATGCGTACGCCACGGTAGATCCAGCCTTTTTTGTAGAGGTGAATAAAGGTATCGATCACCGCCTCAGATAGCGATTCTTCCATGGTAAAGCGGGTACGGTCCCAATCGCAGGAAGCGCCCAATTTCTCCAATTGTTTCAGGATGATGCCGCCATACTTATCTTTCCACTCATACGCATATTTCAAAAACTCTTCGCGGCTCAGGTCTTTTTTGCTGATGCCCTGCTCTTTCAGCATGGCCACTACTTTAGCCTCAGTAGCAATGGAGGCATGGTCGGTTCCAGGTACCCAGCAAGCATTTTTGCCCTGCATCCGGGCCCGGCGAATGAGCACATCTTGAATGGTATTGTTCAACATATGGCCCATGTGTAGTACGCCGGTCACGTTTGGCGGAGGGATGACGATGGTGTAAGGCTCACGCTCATCGGGTACCGAACGGAAAAACTTCTTGTCCATCCAATAGCTGTACCATTTGTCCTCTGCTTCTTTGGGGCTATATGTTTTAGAAATGCTCATTCGTAAAATGCTGAAGCACAAAAATAGCGTTTATTGCTAATTATCCCTATTTATTTAGTGATTTGAGCTTATTTATTGTGTGGCTTTGTATTTGTTTTTTATGAACCGCTATTCTTACATTACTCCTTGAATAAACTTTGATTGATCCTATAATTTTCAAGTGGGGTTTTCGTTATAGCCTTATGATCTGGCTCTATAGAATTTGTTTAATTCTGAATACAATTTTATTGGTTTATGCCTTTTTAAATATCAAAGTTTCGGGTACTTATAACAGGGCGATTATTCTCTGTATATTCATTCTGTTATTTTTTATGGCTGCCGCATTGGTGTTAAAGAATTATTTTGAGCGGATTAACTCAGCCATTATGCTATTGGCTATCCCACTATTTCCGGTCTTGCTTTTTCTTTTGTTTTTACTGATCATGTTTATTATTAAACCCGATTTTAAGTAAAATCTTCAATTATCCGATACCAGGAGATCCAAAAGACTTAATTCCAATTTAGCTTACTTAGAGATTGGCGTATATTTGCGCTTCAATGGAAACCAATTGGGTCATAACTGGGGATGGATCCCGAACACTTTTCAATCCAGCAATAGGAGAGCACTATCATTCAAAACATGGCGCTTTTAATGAAAGTAAACATGTTTTTTTGCAGTCTGGTCTGGTTCATTTTTTACAGATGAATTCTTCCACACAGGTTTCTGTTTTAGAAGTTGGTTTTGGAACGGGGCTGAATTTTCTTTTGAGTGCTGATTATTGCACTCAGAATCACATCAATTTAGAGTATTTAGGTATAGAAGCTTTTCCATTGGATAGCGATTTGGTTTCTGAAACAGGTTATCAAAACTACCTGAACATTGAAATTTGGGAGCGTTTTTTAGCAGTCTATCCGAATACTTTAAATCAACGAATGGAATTGAATCCAAATTGTCGTCTATTCATCGATGAGTCTAAATTATCTGATTTTATAACCCAAGATCAGTTTGATATCATCTATTTCGATGCTTTTGCAGCCATCCACCAACCCGAAATGTGGACTACCGAAGCTTTAGAAAGTGTATGCCAATACCTTAAGCCCGGGGGTGTATTTGTGACCTATGCCATTACAGGTAATTTGAAACGAAGCATGAAATCTTTGGGCTTCAGTATTGAAAAAGCACCCGGTGCCCCCGGAAAACGGGAAATGCTGAGGGCGACCAAATTCTAACGGTTTGCCGAATTGATCTGATTGAAACCTACCAGCTCATCCCAGCGTGCACCTGGTTTACGATAATAAATCAAGATTTGATAATCATTTTCAGTTTCAAAATGATTCCCTTCAAATCGGGTGTAATCTCTTTTACCATTTTTATCAACCCATATATATTGATAATCGTAGATTCCTTGTTTTAAAAAAGCTTTGCCTTCAAAACGTTTGGAACTTTCTGAATAGGTCAGTTTGTTTTCCTCACGCAGTTGGAAATCATTGAAGGCTCCGAAAACATAGACAGCTCCGTTTTCGGCGGGTTGAGGGCTACTTAAGCGGAAATTTATCCAGGCATAATCGCCTTCGGTTCTACTATTACTTCCTTCCTGGCTGCGGATGAAAAAGGCGCCATTTTCATCAAAACTAAATGCATAAGCGCTTCTATTATTAGATGACTCATTGCTTAAAAACACCTGATTGATACTATCGCGTTTAATTGAACCAACACGTTCCGATTGAAAGCGAAAGCTGCGGATGTCAAATCGTCTGAACTCATTTATGCCTTCAAAATCCAAAGTATGGATGTCATTATAAACCAATTGGTCGGACCTAATAAAGCTCGGTCGCTCCACACTTTGGGTGATGTCGTCACGTCGGTTTTGAAAAACCCTTGTTTTGATATCCAGATAGGGGTTCTGAATGATTAAATTAGCGGTGTAGACCACAAAATTCAATTTCTGGTATTCGTTTCTACGGTCCAGCTGATTGGAGCGAATGATTTCGGCACCAATATTGAGTTGCGGCCTTAAAACATAAAAGCGGCGGGTGAGTAGTAATTTTCTTTGATCAGAATCTTCATAAACTTTCAAGAGGTAATTACCCGGAATTTTAGGTTTGATGCTGAAGTTGGGTAAGGTGATTTCGTAGTGGGTGAATTTTTGCAGTGTATTAAAAGAACTACGGTAATCGTTGATGCGTTCTTCCGGGAAGCTTTCGAGGTATTCAATGGGAGAGAGGCGGCTGCTGTTCCAGTCTGCATCGCAGTGTTCAACCGAATAAAATAAGTTCCGGAATCCGGGACGAAGGTCATCAAATGTTAGCAGGAGTTCCTCATTACTGCCCAATGTGTAAACCGGAAACGACTGTTCTTTTTTACGGTTGTAGAATTCAACCGTTTTTATTTCGGGAAGATAAACGTGGTTGCTATATTTTAACTCCTGTAATGGAGCTGAAATATTTAATTGCTTTTGTTTGCGTTGTGCAAACGTGAAGGGCAAAGCAGCAAATAATAGGATCAAACATCCTGTAAAGCTGATCAGGATTCTATTTCCATGATTTTTCCGGCTAGTTCTTCCCATAGTTGATGTTTGTACTGCAAATTAGCTTTTAATTCCTCATAACGGCTATTTGCTGCAGAAAGTTTTGCTGTATCGGCATAAATTTCGGGTTTGCCGAGTGCTTCTTCTGCCAATTTTACTTCATTTTCCAATTCGGCTACTTCTGCTTCAAGGTTTTGTAATTGCTGGTTCAGCTTTTTTAATTCCTTGTTCTTATCAGGATTTTCGCTCTTGGGCGAAGTTTCCTTTTTATCTTCTTTCTTTGGAGCAGGTGCAGCAGTTTTTGCGCCACTCACTCTTTTGCTACTCCATTCTTCGTATTCGGCATAAGTGCCCGGATATTCCTTAATCTCCTGATCTTCAATAAACCAGATCTTGTTGGCTACATTATCCAGCAAATAGCGATCGTGGGAAACCACAATAAATGTCCCTTCGTATTGCTTTAAAGCCTGAATCAAGATGTTTACCGATTGGATGTCGAGGTGATTGGTCGGCTCATCCAAGATCAGGAAATTGGCATCGGCTGTTAAAGCTTTCGCCAGTGCCACCCTCGACTTCTCTCCTCCTGATAGGACTTTGATCTTCTTAAATACATCATCTCCAGTAAAGAGAAAACATCCCAGAATAGATCTTAATTCAGTTTCGGTATGTTTTGGGGCGAAGTTCTGAAGCTCGTTTAAAATCGTATTGTCCATATGGAGGGCTTCCAGCTGATGCTGAGCAAAAAAGGTCTGGGTTACATTATGCCCGCTCTCGCAAAGTCCTTCAAACTGTTTATCCGTTCCGGCTACAATTCTTAAGAGGGTAGATTTACCACGTCCATTGGCCCCGATGAGTGCAATTTTATCACCCTTTTCAATAGTCCCAAAGGCATCATTCAGAATGGGCAAGCCTGGGTATGATTTATGGATATGTTCCATGCGAACCACATGGCGCCCTGATTGTTTGCTGAACTTAAAACTGAAGTTGACGGTTGGATTATCGTCATCCACATCGTCTACTCTTTCCATTCGCTCCAAAGCTTTGATCCGCGATTGTGCCATTTTTGCCTTACTCGCTTTGGCACGGAAACGTTCAATTAATCTTTCTTCCTGGCGGATTTTAGCCTGCTGGTTTTTAAACTGATTGCTTTGAATTTCTTCGCGTAAGCCTTTTTCTTCTAAATAAAAGCTGTAATTGCCTGCGTAGGGAGTCAGTTTACCCTTGCGTGATTCTACAATTCGATTTACCACTCGATCTAGAAAGTAACGGTCGTGAGACACAATTACAATCGCTCCCTCAAATGCCTGCAGATAGGTTTCCAGCCATTTAATGGAAGGCAAGTCGAGGTGGTTGGTCGGTTCATCGAGCAATAAGATATCTGGGTTTTGTAATAAGATCTTCGCCAGGATGACCCGCATGCGCCATCCACCTGAAAATTCAGAGAGTCGACGCTTGGTATCCGCATCGCTGAAACCCAATCCGGCAAGTATCTCGTGGGCCCGGTATTCAATTTGATAACCACCCAAGGCTTCAAATTCGTGTTGTTTATCGCTGAGTTTATGCAGCAGGTCTTCAGAATAATCGGTCTCTAGTTTTTTTAACAAGTTTTCAATCTCATCATGCAATTGGTTCTGGCGTTCAAATGCTTCCATAGCCACATGCAGAATGGTATTATCGGCTTGTGAAGAAAGCAGGTCCTGATTGAGGTAACCCATCTTCAGGTCCTTAGCCATAGAAATGGTGCCGCTGGTTGGGGTGTATTCGCCCACGATAAGCTTGAGTAGGGTAGTTTTTCCGGTTCCGTTGGCACCAATGAGGCCCGTTTTATCGCCCGGCTTGATGTGCCAATTGGCATCGTCGTACAGTGCTCGGGCACCAATTTCAAAAGTGAGGTTGTTAATTGCGATCATGAAGCCGCAAAAGTACAAAAAACGTCGTAATTACAGCCTTTTACCCGATTTTTGCTTATGATGTAAGGCATTATTAATTTTCCAACTCAGGTATGCCGTACCAGATCCAAGTAAAGCGCCCCCTAAAACATCGCTTGGGTAGTGAACGCCAAGATCCATCCTGGTGTATGCAACCGTACTTGCATAGACAAATGCTGGAGCTACCACATACCATTTTCGGAAGGCAAGGCTTAATGAGGTTGCTGTTGAAAAGGCTGTAGAGGTATGTCCGGAAGGGAATGAATATCCACCGGCATCACTTTTTGGATAGATAATGTTTGGATAAGTTTCAAACGGCCGGGGTCTTTTGATTGTATTTTTTAGTGCAGTGGTTATAATAGCAGTTCCAAGGTAAGCGGTTCCAATAACCAAGCCTTGATTAGTCAAGTTTTGATCTTTTTTAATTAAACCTATTACTATGATACTTGTAGGGGTAGCTATATCGACAATACATGCATTGTCAGTGATGAACTTTAAACCCAGATCAGGATCGTTCTCTGGTGGCTGATTGAGTTGGTCAAGTAATTCAATATCCCAATTCTGAGCCTTAGTTTCGATTCCGCGTAAACTGAACAAAAGACAAAAAGTCAGCGTAATAATGCGGTTTATGGGCAACATGGATTGTCGCATAATATTGCATTTATTTATTTTTAGTTAAAACGTATAGTTTGAAATTATATTTTAACCGTAAATTCACTAAATCAGCTATTTTTACTCCATGTATACCATTCTGCGTTTATTTCTTTTTCAATTCGATCCGGAAAAAATTCACCATGTGGTCACTGGTATGTTGAAACGTTTTTTGCGTTTTTCAATCATCAGGAAGTCTGTTCAGGGCGTTTATCGCTTGCAGCATCCTGCATTGGAAAGGGAGGTTTTCGGATTGAAGTTTAAAAATCCTGTTGGTTTGGCCGCTGGTTTCGATAAGAATGCCCAGTTCGTAGAAGAATTTGCTGCTTTGGGTTTTGGCTTCATCGAGATTGGTACCGTAACTCCTTTGCCGCAACCGGGCAATGAAAAACCGCGAATGTTTCGCCTGCCGGCGGATGCAGGTTTGATTAACCGAATGGGATTTAATAACCAGGGAGTGGATGTGGCGGCTAGTCGTTTGAAACAGCTCAAACGTGATGGCCTGATCATTGGTGGGAATATTGGCAAAAACAAAAACACCCCGAACGAAGATGCTGTAAAAGATTATCTGATCTGTTTTGAGCGCTTATTTGAGGTGGTGGATTATTTCGTGGTTAATGTGAGTTCGCCCAATACTCCCGGTTTGCGTGAGCTGCAGGAAAAAGCACCATTGATGGCCTTGTTAAATGAATTGCAGACAAAAAACACTCAAAAGGGCCTTCCGAAACCTATTTTATTAAAAATTGCACCCGATTTGAGTCCATCGCAGCTCGATGATATTGTGGAGATTGTTCAAGAAACTAAAATTGCCGGGGTGATTGCTACCAATACCACGCTAAGTCGCGAAGGCTTGTCTTCAGCAGCAAATCTTAAAAATGAGGCGGGCGGTTTAAGTGGAAAACCTTTGAGCAAACGATCTACCGAAGTGATCGCTTATCTGCACCAACAATCGAAAGGGGCTTTCCCGATCATTGGAGTGGGAGGGATTCATTCGCCTGCCGATGCTTTGGAGAAATTGCAGGCTGGTGCCAGTTTGGTGCAGCTATATACCGGATTTATTTACGAGGGCCCTGGGCTGATCAAAGCTATCAATCAACAAATTCTTAGCAATAAGGCATAAAAAAACCCGGTCAATTGCTCAACCGGGAAAAAATAGAATTACAGGTTTCGAACCCTGTAAATTCCAATATGTTTACAATTACTTGGCTTTAGTTGCAATTTGAGCCAATACAGCATTGTTTTTAGCAACTTGGCTGCTGGCTTTCTCTTTAGAACGGCTACCAGTTTCAATATTGTGAGCCAGTTTTAAGAATTGAACTTCTAAGCGAGAAACTGTTTTGTTTCTTCTGTCTTTTCTTTTTAAGCGAGTTACTCCCATTGTTTTAGTTTTTAAAGTTTTTTAATGGAGGTCGGAAGCGGATTCGAACCGCTGTAAAAGGTTTTGCAGACCTCTGCCTAGCCACTCGGCCATCCGACCCTTGTTTTAAGGCTTGCAAAAATAGTAAAATATTATTTCTATCAACTAAAGTTGACGGCTTTTCTTCTTATTTCTGAACAACAAATTCCGGCACTTACTGCAACATTGAGTGATTCTGAATGCCCAAAACGTGGAATGGTGATGTGATGGGCACTCTTTTCTAAAATTTCAGGCCTAATTCCGTTCCCTTCATTCCCCAAGATAAGAATGCCCTCTTCGCCAAAATTGGTCTCATAAATTGACTTACCATTCAAAGCGGTTGCATAAGTTGCTAAATGGTTTTCAGCTAAAAATGGCAGCAAATCTGTATAAAACACCTTTACTCTGGCCAAGGATCCCATACTGGCTTGTACCACTTTCGGGTTGTATAGTTCTACCGTATCCGAAGAGCAAATCAAGTACTTCATGCCAAACCAATCTGCAGTACGAATGATGGTACCCATATTGCCAGGGTCTTGTATGCCATCTAACATTATACTAAAATTAGTTTTTAAACTTTTAGGGTCTAATTTTTGTTGCTCGGGTATACGAACGACAGCCAATAGGTCTTGGGGTGTATTTAAGCTGCTAATTTTCGACAATTCTTCAGGTTTAACTTCTTCGAGCTTTATATTCCGGGAGATTTTGTCCAATTTTGAAAGAATAGCAGGTGTATGGTAAATGGTCTCGATCTGATAGTCAGATTGGAGAAATTCGGCTACAGATTTAAAGCCTTCAACGAGAAAAAGCCCCTGTTCTTTACGCTGTTTTTTTAGTTGTAAAGATGTTAGAAAACTGATCTGTGATTTTGAAAGCATAATGGGAAACTGCAAATATATTTTTACAATAATACTGCTTTTTGGACTCTTTTTAGTTTCCGGATGCTCCTCTACTCGCTATTTGGAAAAGGATCAGGTATTGGTAAAGAAAGTGGATTTAGAAAATTTTGACCCCCGTTTTAAAGAACAAGCGGGTGATTATGTTCAACGTGACCTTAGACCCGCAACTACCCTGAACTTAATGCTTTACAACTTGGTCAACACCAAAAAAGGGAAATATCGTAAAGATAAAATCAAAAAATTGGGTCAGGCGCCTGCCATCTTGGATAGCTCTCTTGTGGAAATCTCCAGGCTTGAAATACAGAAATTTTTAGCTACTAAAGGTTTCCTGAAGGCTCAGGTGAATAGTGAGATTGAATTAAAGGATCAAAAGGCAAAGGTCAAATTTGTTGCCAATGTCGGACCTGAGTATAAACTTAGGGATATTCAGTTTGTGATTCCAGATAGTGCGGCTGCTTGGCTTTATGAAGTAAATAAACCAGATTTTACGCGTTTACATTCGGGTATGCGTTACGATGCCGATTCATTAGCAACTGAGCGAGAATTGGTATATCAGTTGATGAAAAAGAATGGATATTATGAATTTTTAAGGCAGTACATCAGGTTTGAGGTCGATACCAACATCAATATGGCAAATGCCGCTGATCTCAAAATGTTTTTGATGAATCCGATTGCTAAAGAGAAACATCAGGTTTTTACCCTCGACCAAACAAATATCAGCATTAGGAACAGTGCGGGTATAACTACAAATATTACCCCGGATAGCAGTGTGTATGCCGATCAATATTTCCTTAAGGATTATTCTAGTCGATTTAGGCTCAAACCCATCGCTAAGTATATTTTCTTTAAAAAAGGTGATCGCTATAATCTAGAGATGGAGAATTTGAGCTATGACCGTCTGTATGAATTGAATGTTTTCAGAAACGTGAAAATAAATTATGAGAAGCAGAACGATAGCTCATCTGTGCTCAGACCGGTATTAGACCTCACTCCGCTTAAAAAAATGAGTAACCGAATTGAGGGTGAATATACTTTCAATGCGGCTAGAAACGGTTTTAACTTGGCAAATACCTATACCAATCGGAACGTTTTTGGAGGAGCAGAACAATTAGATCTCAAGGTTCGGTATGGCGCACTTTTCGATTCAAAATCTGTCAGCCAGTCGGCAGACAGGGCATTTAACCGAGATTTTGAAATTGGCGCTAATCTTATTTTCCCTCGAATTTTAGCTCCATTCGCCAGTTCGGTATCCGGAAGAAATGGCATTCCTCATACTACCATTTCGAGTAGTTTTCAGTATTTCAGGCAGAAGGATGCTTTTAAAAATAGGGCCTACATCAACTCCATTACTTACGACTGGATGGAAACTCGTTATAAAAAGCACAGTTTTACGCCCATCAGCTTAGAATACAGGAATGGACAGCTCGATCAAGCATTCAAAAAATATTTAGAAGACAACGGCTACTTGTTGTACGTACAGACCAACGACCGTCAGTTTGTGAATTTTGGTAGCCAGTATTCTTTTACCTACAATAATATTCGTTTAAATAGTCTGGATAATTTTTTCTATTTCCGTGCTTTTGCCGATTTGAGTGGGAACTCGCTTGGGATTTTGAGTAAGACACTGAATCTGAAAATAATTGATGGTAATAGGACCATATTTGGATTGGAATACTTACAATATGCTAAAACAGAATTAGATTTAAGATGGTATAGGCATTTTGGAGGAGACCGTCAGCTCGTTTTAAGGCTCAATCCCGGAATTGGAGTTCCTTATGGCAACAGTGAAGCCTTGCCAATTGAAAAGAATTTCTTTGCTGGCGGAACCAACGGTATCCGGGCATGGCAGGCCAGAACGCTTGGGCCGGGTAATTACAACCGGGCAGATATTCCAATAGAAATCCGTCAAAATCTTAGAAATTTGGATCAATTGGGCGAAATCAAGTTGGAGGCGAATCTGGAATATCGATTCAAGATTTTAGATAACCTGTTTGGAGCAAAACTTAAAGGGGCCGCATTTACAGATATGGGAAATATCTGGCGAATCAAACCTTCTGTGGATAACCCAAAAGGAGAGTTTAAAGCTGATAAATTCTTTAAACAAATCGCAATTGGAGCGGGAGCAGGTTTGCGGTTTGACATGGATTATTTCATTTTCCGATTGGATGCAGCGCTTAAAATCAGAGATCCCCAATTCGACAATGGCGATCAATGGGTGATCAAAAACTTGTTCAATAAATCGTTTAAACAAAGCTACGCAGGCACGAATTTCCCTGATGTATACCGCTTTGTTCAGTACAATTTTGGCATCGGGATGCCATTTTAGATTAATCGAAAGCTCTTTTGTTGTAGAGTAAAAATCCAGCGTGAAACATCAAGCCCCAGGGTCTTAGATGCTGATTATAATGATTTAAACTTAGATTGATGGGCCCCAAAGGGCTCTGATACACCAAACCGGCACTTGCAGCATAATTCGCTTTTGGAAAACTCGTACCAAAAGCTACATCCTGATAGTTGAGCAATTCGAAATTTCGATAGGCTTGAAATAAATACGTTTCTAATCTAAAATCGAGGTTTTTCTTTAAATTAACCACATTCTTTAAGCCTAAAGCCAGGTAAGTGTTTGCCCTGAAATTGGTCAGGAAAATTGATTTTGAATCTTGTAAAGGATAAAATGCCGGAGCCGTGAGCAAAGTAGATTTATAGGTACTAAATAAAGGCCTATTGCTTAAAACTGTTTCGGCTAGGTATCCCAAAGAAAATCTTTTACCGGATATGGGATAGTGTTCAATGCTCGATTTGAATCTGAGCCAATTTCTACTTTCCTCCATTGATTTAAGTGTAGGATAGATGGGCTCGTTTCTTAAAACATTTCCAGGCTTATAATGTTCTTCGCCCGAATATTGAGCTAAAGACACATTGAAATATAAGCCATCGCTGGCATATTGCTTTCTATTGAGCGTTTGGATGTTTAGACTCAGTGAATTGCTGAAGCCATTAAAATAATTCTTATCAAAAATATCACCAGATACATAATTTTCGTTCGGACTGAATTGATCTTCGAAATTAACAAAGGCAGTTTGGAATTCTAATTTGCCATTTTTGCCCACTGGAGTTCCGATTTTTAGTGACAATAACCTGTCTGATTGTTCTAAAAAAGTAGGTTCTATCTTATCAACTATGATGGTGCTGGTACTCAGGTAATTCCAATGATTATAGGTGAAACTAGCCTCCAAAAACAAAGGTTTTTTACTCGGCATATCTACTCTTGCGGTGGTTTGGATTGATTCATAAAATCGGCCAGAGTAAAAGTTGGCGCCGAAAGTGTAAGCATTTTTATCTAAAATGCTGTACTGAAGACCCAAAAATGCGTTACTTATGGGTCTGGTCGATATACTTCCACCAAAATCAACTTTAAAGTTCTTTTGGGTTTTTACTTCCAAGTCAAAATCGAAGGTATTTAGTGAATCTTGATAACTGATTCTGGGATAAACGGTTTCAAAGTTCTCGTCGGCAACCAGCTTTGTAAAACCAGCTTTAATTTTAAATAGATCCAGTTTCTTGCCATCGGAACGTAAAACCCGCTCTATGTAAGATTGTTGTCGGCTGTTTGCTCCATTGATATGCACATTTTCAAATACCAAATCAGGATTTTTTGAATTAAACGCTTTGCGACGATCTTTTACCTCTTCGGGAAGGCTTCGTCTGGCAATCTCTTTCAATATTTTCGGCATCTGTGCCATGGCTGCATCATAGCCTAATTGTATCAGCTCCTGTACCGAACTGAAACTGGTTGAACTGTAATTGGAAATATCTGGCTGAATATAAGCTGAATTTGCCCCCATTCCTGTAGAATCGGGATTAGAGAGGAACATATACATCAAAAAACTATTGGCAAGTTTTTCCTCCTGACCTTTGGGGTAATCATTGTACTTTTTTGAAGATACATTTACTCCAATCATGTAATCAGGATTGAATTCTTGCTGCATGACATCGATTGGGAAATTATTGTAAATACCCCCATCAAAAACATATCTATCATTTACTTTAACAGGCCTGTAAACCAAAGGGACAGCCATGGTTCCCCTGATGGCCTCCACCAAACTGCCATCTTTTACTGGGAACGCTTTCTTTGAAAATATATCTGATACGATACAGCGGTAGGGTACGAAAAGACTGTCGAAATTATTTTTTGCATTTGCAGAAGCTTGCGCCAGTAATTCGAGCATGGCAAAATTCAGTGGGATGTCATTGATCAGGTTAGAACGCAAACTGGCATTAAAGCCTGTATCGATCTCCAGTTTTGCTTTCAAAACCGATGGATTATCTGGTTTTTTGCTGAAGTAGTATTGGTATTGTTTGTCTAAACGGCCATTCACCCAATTTTGAAAATCATTGCTCAAAGCAATGTACTCGATGGCAGAAGGGGTGTAACCGGCAGCATACATTCCCCCAACAATTCCACCCATGGAGGTGCCGGTTACATAATCTATGGGGATGTGATTTTCTTCCAGGGCTTTGAGTACCCCGATATGAGCCAGGCCTTTTGCTCCACCACCGCTTAAAACCAAACCCACTCTTTGCCCTTTTACCAAAAAGGAGCTGCATAAGAAACACAATAAGAAGATGGCCTTTTTCATAACGATGTTTGCTTAAATTTAATGTTTTAACGCAAAATCGAGATGGTTTCGCTTAATTTTTTGGAGCAAAAATCTTTTTTAATTGCGCTATTACGAAATCAATTTCAGCTAAAGTGTTCATTTTGCTGAACGAAAAACGCACAGCTGGTCTGTTGGCATCAGAACCAATGCCTCTTAATACATGAGATCCAATATTGGTTCCTGAGCTGCAGGCACTGCCGCCAGAAGCAGATATGCCAGCAATATCTAAATTAAACAACAACATTTCTGCCATTTCCATTTCTGGGAAGGATACATTTAAGACCGTATAGAGACTTTTTTCAGCCTCAATTTCTCCATGGAATTTGACTCCTGGAATGTGCTTTTTTAATTCAGCAATCATGTGGTCTTTGAGAGATTGAATGTGTTTACGATGAGCATCCATCTCCTCATAAGCCAAGTCCATTGCCTTGGCTAAGCCTACAATGCCGTATACATTTTCGGTGCCACCACGCATATTTCTTTCTTGTGCTCCTCCATAAATAAAGGGTTTGATCTTTACCTGGTGATTGATGTAGAGGAAACCGGCACCTTTTGGCCCGTGTAATTTATGAGCAGCCGCCACCATGAAATGAACTTTTAACTTACTCAAATCATGCTCGTAATGGCCAACTGTTTGAACGGTATCACAATGAAAAAGTGCATCGTATTGTTCGCAAAGGGTTCCTACACGTTCAATGTCAGTAAGGGTGCCTATTTCATTATTGGCATGCATCAGCGAAACAAAACTGCGTTCGTTAGATTTTAACAAGGTTTCTAAGTGACCGAAATCAATATTTCCTTTTTCATCGATATCCACAAAGCTCAATTTGATCAAACCTTGCTCAGCCAGTACTTCGAGCGTGTGCAATACCGCATGGTGCTCAATTTTAGTGGTGATGGCGTGTTTAATACCATGATCGATGATACCACATCGTATGGCAGTATTGTCGGCTTCAGTTCCGCCTGAAGTGAAAAAGATCTCTGCTGGAGAAGTTTTTAGCAGGGAAGCAATGGTTTTTCTTGCTTTTTCTACAATCGATCTTACCTCTCTTCCATGAGCATGGATGGATGATGGATTTCCGAACTGCGAGTCCATCACCTCATACATCTCTTTCAAAACTGCCTTATCAAGAGGGGTGGTTGCCGCATTATCTAAATAAACTCTCATGCTGATTATTTGAGGTTGGCAATTGTTTTAATATCTGCAATAATTTGTTCAGCCAGTTGATCGGCTGCCGCCAAACTGCTGCTTTCTGCATAAATTCGAATGATCGGCTCGGTATTCGATTTACGTAAGTGAACCCATTGTTTATCGAACTCAATTTTCAGTCCATCGATGGTGCTGTGAGGCTTGCTTTGGTACTTTTTCTCCACTTGACTGAGTATTTCATCGATGTTTAATTCGGGTGTAAGGTCAATTTTATTTTTCGAGATGAAATAATTAGGATACGATTGACGAAGACTTAAAATGTCTTTTCCTGATTTAGCCAAATGGCTTAAAAACAAAGCAATACCCACCAGGGCGTCACGGCCATAGTGTGAAGCAGGATAGATGACTCCGCCATTTCCTTCCCCGCCAATAACGGCATTGCTGCTCTTCATAAGGTTCACCACATTTACTTCACCAACGGCTGCTGCCTCATAGTTATTTCCGCTGGCTTCGGTTACATCTCTCAATGCTCGGGTAGAGGAGAGATTAGATACGGTATTGCCTGGTGTGTGTTTCAATACATAATCGGCCACAGCAACCAGGGTATATTCTTCGCCAAACATGGAGCCATCTTGACAAACAAAACACAAGCGGTCTACATCTGGATCGACCGCAATACCCAAATCAGCATTTTTTGCTTTTACTTCATCAGCTAATGCGACCAAATTCTCAGGCAGGGGTTCAGGGTTGTGTGGAAAATGCCCATTAGGTTCATCAAAAATTGAATAAATGGTATTTACACCCAAAGCTTTGAGCAGTGCAGGAACAAAAATCCCACCAGAGGAGTTCACACTGTCAACTACTACTTTAAAATTGGCTGCATTGATTGCGGCCACATCTACAAGCTTCAAGTTGAGGATATGATCAATGTGTTTTTGTAAATAGGAGTCGTTGTTTATGACTTTGCCCAAGTCATCTACCTCACTAAAATTAAAATCTGCGTTTTCGGCCAACTGAAGAACTTCCTTACCATCAGCATCACTGATGAATTCGCCTCTTTGGTTCAGTAATTTTAATGCATTCCACTGTTTCGGATTGTGACTTGCTGTTAATATGATGCCGCCTCCCGCTGCTTCCATGGGCACGGCCAACTCAACGGTTGGAGTGGTTGATAATCCGAGATTCACCACATCAATCCCTAAGCCTTGTAATGTTCCAATCACCAGGTTTTCGAGCATGGGGCCAGAAATACGGGCATCGCGACCTACTACAATTTTTTTTCTATTTCCCTGGTTAATGACCCATTGGCCATAAGCAGCGGTAAATTTTACAATATCGATCGGGCTTAAACCAGCTCCTGGCTTTCCGCCTATAGTTCCTCTTATTCCGGAAATTGATTTGATGAGTGTCACAAGTAGCTTCTAAAAGGTAGCAAAAATAACAATTTAAGGAACATCTTTCGTTTGTTTCCAATTATATGCCCCAAATTTAAAGCATATATTTGTAGTTCAAATTCATCTACAGAAAATGCCTACTAAATGGTTCCAGTCTTGGTTTAATTCTCCCTATTATCACATTCTTTACCACCAGCGGAATGATGAAGAGGCAGAGCTTTTCATGGATAATTTATGTGCTTTTCTGAAACCATCTGAACAAGCCCGTTTGTTTGATATTGCCTGTGGACGGGGCAGGCACGCCATTTACCTCAATAAAAAAGGATATGATGTAACGGGTATAGATTTATCTCAGGCCAATATTCGTTTTGCCAAAGATTTTGAAAATGAGCACCTACACTTTTTTGTGCACGACATGCGTCACCTGTTTTACATCAATTATTTTGAATTTGCTTTCAATCTCTTCACCAGCTTTGGTTATTTCGATCGTGAAAAAGACCATTTGAAGGCACTCAAGATGTTTCATAAATCATTAAAACCGGGTGGAATATTGGTTTTGGACTATTTCAATACCGCAAAAATCAAAAATCAGATAGTGGCCCAGGAGCAAAAAACGATTGAAGGGATCGATTTTCATATCAGCAAACAGATCACGGGCAACAAAATCATGAAGTCGATCGCTTTTGAACATCATGGCAAGCAATTCGGATTTAAAGAAGAGGTGCAGGCCTTCAGCCTTACAGACTTTGAACAAATGTTCAGTCAAACGGATTTTGAAATCCTTCATTTGTTCGGTGATTATCATTTAAATACCTTTAACCAAGAGCAATCTGACCGGATAATTTTTATTTGTAAAAAAATCTCATGATCGATCAACTTATTCAGCTCGACCATCAATGGTTTCAAGCGATAAATCAGGGGCTTTCTAATCCTTTTTTTGATTTATTGATGCCAATTTTAAGAAACAGGTACACTTGGGTACCCCTTTACCTGCTGATCATTTATGTTTTGGTTAAAAATTATGGTAAAACCGCCTGGTGGATGCTTCTTTTTTTAATCTTGTGTTTTGCTGTAGCCGATTATACGAGCTCATCTATTATCAAACCTGCTGTTGAGCGTTTAAGGCCATGCAACGAAATCCCGTTTAATGAGCAGATGAACAAATTAGTTCCTTGTGGAAAGGGCTATAGTTTCCCTTCGTCTCATGCAGCTAATCACTTTGCCATCGCAGTATTTTTAATAGCATTATTTAGAAAGAAAAGGAATTGGTTATTACCTATTGCCTTTATTTGGGCCGCATCTATCTGTTTTGCACAGGTTTACGTAGGTGTACATTTCCCGGTTGATGTAATTGCAGGTGCTTTATTGGGTGCGGTGATTGGATATCTGCTGGCTTTCTTATTTTTGCGCTTTAAACCTGAACATACATGGAAGTCTGGAAAGTAGTGGTCTTATTTGCAAGTGCGTTTTTGGGAGGAGTGGTCATGCTTTTTTCCAAAAAAACCAATGCTCAGCGTTTAAAACTCATTCTATCTTTTAGTGGAGCGTATTTATTTGCCATTACCGTTTTACACCTGATGCCCGAGGTGTATCGATACGCCGATGCCAGCATTGGTTTGTTTGTGATTGGTGGTTTTTTATTTCAGGTAATCCTTGAGCAATTTTCTGAAGGTATCGAACACGGCCATATACACGTTCATTCAAAAAAGCAGCATGCTTTCCCGCTGGGTGTAATGCTCAGTTTGTGTATTCATGCTTTTTTAGAAGGAATGCCTTTGGCAAAAGATTATCAGAAAGAATTGGTATTTGGCATCGCTTTACATCATATTCCGGCAGCTTTTGCCTTAGTTTTGGTATTGAACCAACATCACATTTCCAAGCGTAACATCATTGTGTTGATGGCTGTTTTTGCAGCCATGTCGCCTCTTGGCTATTATTTCAGCCTGCGTTTAAGTAACGGATCAGTTGGAGATCTGCAAAATTATTTCGGAAGTATCATGGGGGTAGTAATCGGGATGTTCTTACATATCTCCACCACTATTTTATTTGAATCGAGTGTGGATCACCGCTTTAACTTGAAGAAAATGGTGGCAGTACTGCTGGGTTTAGGCGTTGCTGTGGTGGGTTTTTTAAATTGAAATCCCCGTTAACCCCTGAATTTGTCGAGCAGATCGCTCAATAAACCTGCTTCCTCTCCATTTATATTTTCCTTGAGCACTTCGTCCATGTCCATTTCCTGGTCTAATTCTTTTAATAAATCTAGACCTTTTTGGGTAATAAAAATATCAACAGCACGACGGTCCTTTTCGTTCGTAAAACGGCTAAGCAAGCCTTTTTTATAAAGCCTTTCTACAATTCTCGAAGCATCAGACATTTTGTCCAACATTCGTTCTCTTAATAAATTCACAGTAGCCGGATTCGGGAACTGACCTCTCAAAATTCTTAGGATATTATATTGCTGCAGGGTGATATCGTGATTATCCAAACGCTGACGCAATACATTGGTCAACCAGCCATAGGTATATAAAATATTTACAGTAGCTCTATGGTAGTTGCTCGAAAATTTATGACTTGATATTTCTTCTTCTAATCTCATTATTTTATTTTTTGTGCTAAAATATTAATTATAAAGATAATTATTTCTTATTTTTAGCTTTTTTTAATTCTTTCTGTTTTTTCCATGGACAGTGTCGACAACCATTTTGGCAGCAATAGCCTCTTTTTAAATGGTATTTTTCTGTAAATACCAGGAAACCATGCTCATCGAAATAATAATCTTCCTGTACTTGTAACATCAGTTCAAAGCCTTAATAGGAATCTGATTGATAAAATAATTTTTTAAATGAAGTCCGTTTCCATGAACGGTCCAAATTTCAGTTGGTTTTACCTGTTCAATCATTTTAATGATATCATCCCAGTCCACATGGTCTGAAATAAATAATTGCAGGTCGTTATTTGTTTGCAAGTTTTTCCACCCAGAAGCAAATGCCCTGCTCACATTTATTGCTTTGAAATAACTGTTAAAAGTAAGCGGTGGAACCATATATACATAATTCTGGTCCGGGTTTTTCATCAGTTTACGGTCATAAGGTTGATATGGACCCAGCTGCACCCCAAACTGTTCATGCAACTTGGTGATTGGAAGTATTTGATGATGCAAAAGGACTTTTCTTTGTGGACAATGATCATTGATCATACGGATTAAGCGTTGTGCTTTTCCTAAGGAGTAAGTCCCGAGCAAGATATTTTGTGGACCTGCATTTAGTTTTTTAATTTCTTCAACAGGATCCGGATGTTTAACCTGAGGATCTGCAAATGTACTTTCTGTGATCAGTACATCAGCCTCAATAAAAGTGATTGGCTCACAGGTTGGATCTTCCTGTAATTTATAATCGCCTGTATATAAATATTTTACACCTTCGTATTCCATTAATATTTGTGCCGATCCCAAAATGTGTCCGGCGGAGTGGAAACAGATCTTCACTCCGTTAATCTCAAATGACTCACCGTAAATAAAGAGGTTGAATTTGCCACCAGCTCTTTTTTTATATCGCAATTGCATAATCGCGGCTGTTTCGGCGGTAGCAAATATTTGTTCGTTTTCAGGACAGGCATGATCGCCGTGAGCATGCGAAATCACCGCCAAATGTACAGCCTGTTGCGGATCGATGTAAAAATTGCCAGCCCTGCAGAATAAACCCTTGTCGGTGGCTGTTATAAAATCAGGTCGGATCATTTGGGCAAATCTCCCGCTAATAATTTTAGATGAAGGTTCAATATTTGTGGTATGAGCAGCTCTTTTTCGTCATTCATGAGCAGATGATCGGCAAGTTTACTTTTCTCTTCATCGCTCATCTGTTGGGCAATTCTTCCCATAACCTGTTCTTTAGTGATTTGATCTCTTTTCATCACCCGTTCAATTCTAATTTCTTCGGGAGCTTGTACCAATACGTTAAAATCGCATAACTGGTGCGAACCACTCTCGAAGAGTAATGCTGCTTCCTTAACCACATATTGTGCAGATTGTTTGCTTAGCCATTGATCAAAAGCACTAAAAACTGCAGGATGAACTATTGCATTCAAGGCTTCAAGTTGGGCTTCGTCTTTAAATACGATGTTCGCTAAATAGATTCTGTTAATTGATCCATCTGGGTGATAGGTGTCTGTTCCGAATTTTTCCCTCAGCTTTAATTTTAGACCTTCATCATGCTGCATAAGTTCTTTAGCAGCTTGATCAGCATAAAAAACCGGAATTCCGAGCAATTCAAAAATTTTGCAAACGGTTGTTTTTCCGCTACCTATTCCGCCTGTAATTCCAACCTTTAGCATCAGGGATAAATGATAAAATCTACACTTTGTGGTTCCACCTTCACCATCCTAATAAAATTAGGCAATGGTTCAAATTTAATGGGTAATCGGCTAAATTTTTTCAGCATGGCCTCATCCAAATCAATATAGGCTCTTATTTGATTTGCTTGGATGCTTGCGTAATTATTTAAAGCGGTACTGATGGTAACCTTTACTCTGCTGGGGAATATATTTATTTTTACGCCGGTCCGATTTCTAATTTCAGGTTCAATCTCAAGCACCTTCTCCGTGTATCTGGCCACCTTAACGTCAATTTTTACCCATTCGGGATCAATTTTATAAGCTTGATCATTTTTCAGGTTGATGGATACGTTTTCCGAAAAATCGCTGTTCAGGCTATTCATTTTTAATATGTCAGTTTCTACGAACTTGATCTGATCAATGGTTTTGGCTGCACCTTTGATGGTTACGTATGCCGGATTCATTTGAATGGGACCCGCTAATCCATAAAATCGCTCAAAAGAGAATTGATATTTTAGCTTTACTGAAACTCTTTTAGAAATTTGGGGAGCACGCTCAAAATATAAGGTATCTGGTTTAAACGATACGATTTGCGCTTTTGGGTTTAATTGTTGATTCAAATCACCAATAATTGAATTCAGAACGAGGTAGTTCTTCGCATTTAGCTCCTTCAAACTTACCTTTACTTGATGTTGTTTCTCATCCAAATCATTTAATACCAAATTCCATCCGTTGCCTTTCATTTGAATAGCCACAGTATCTGTTTCAGAAATGTTTTCTTTTAAATCATCAGGGATATCCATCCATTGGATATAAAGCTTCGAAGCATATTCCATTGGCTTAGAAAGGGCATACAAAAACCACAAGCCGCAGGCCATACAAAAAGAAATGAAAAAGACCGAGATTCTCCGTTTTTGTATTTTATTGAATTTAAACAGCGGCATTACCAAAATTACAAATAAAAAAAGCCATTGGCGTACCAATGGCTTTTCAATTCCATCAATTGAGTTTATTTAGCATTCAAGGCTTTTGAAGCATCTAAAGAAACCGACGATTTATCAAAACGGATTTTAGTACCGCCTTCTACTTCAATTAAAAAAGTAGTTTCATTCATATCGACAATTTTACCGTGTATACCTGCCGAGGTGATTACTTTATCGCCTTTTTTAAGCTCTTCAATAAACTTTTTATGATCTTTTGCTTTCTTCATTTGTGGACGAATCATGAAGAAATAAAATACAACGATGATCAAGATCATGGGCAGGAACTGCATTAAAGAGCCACCTGCTGCTTGTAATAAAATTGAATTTAACATATCTGGATTTTTATTTGTTTTTTGGAATTACATTACCCGTAAGGTAAAGTTGCTGGCTACCACTCACCGTATTCACATTAAGTGTAACCACTTTATTTTGCATACCGGGCTTTCCGGTGCTGTTAAATACTACGTGGATGGTGCCTTTTTGTCCCGGCAATATAGGTTCTTTAGGATATTCAGGAACCGTACAGCCACAACTTGCAGTGGCATTACCAATGAGTAAGGGTCCTTTTCCGGTGTTCTTGAATTCGAAATCGTAAACTACACTTTGACCTTCATTAATGATCCCAAAGTCGTAAGTTTCTTTTTCGAAGCTCATCACTGGGGCAGAAGCAGGATCTACAAAAGTGGGAACTTCGCTCACCGATTCCTGATTACTTTGTTTGCTGCTGCATGCACTTAAAAAGGCGCCTAAAAGGACAAATGCTAAGATGTTTTTCATGATTTATTCGATTAAACCTCTACCAAATTTCTTAATTTTTTTCTCTGATTTCAGCTGATCAAGAATTTTGTCTAATATACCATTAATAAAAGTATTGCTTTTTGGAGTGCTGAATTCTTTCGAAATCTCAATGTATTCGTTGATACTCACTTTAATGGGAATAGATGAAAAGTGGATCAACTCTGTAATGGCCATTTGCATCAATAAAATATCCATCAATGCGATCCGCTCCGAATCCCAGTTCATGGTTTTTTCATCAATCAATTTGAAATATTCGTTGGCATGCTGTATGCTCTTGTTAAACAGATCGATCACAAAAGCCTTGTCTTCTTTTTCGTCTTGAAATAGGGGAGCCAATTGATTGCCTTTGCCATCTTCATTTTTAAAATTTTTGATGGTTTTGGCCATCATAGATTTCAATACTTCTTTATCTACCGACCAATTGATGAATTTTTCTTCAAAAAGTTGCTCTATGGCCGGATTTTTAAGAATAATCTTCCTGAAAATGTTTTTGATGATTTCTTTATCCGTATTCAAGTCCTGCGATTCATCAGCAATGTACGCTACATATTCCGGACTGTTTTTAAGAAGAGAAAAGATGGTTTTATCGATGATCGGTTCAAAGTCCCAGCTTACGTTGAATTGCTTCACACCAAGCAGGTAATCTGGATGCTGACGAAGGCAATCAATGAAAATATTACGACTCAGTTTGGTACTCGCATTGAGATCTTGTTCGCTAGGCAAGTGTTTATTTGCACGTTCTTCGGCATCGATGAGGGCATAATCGGCAACATTGATAAGTAGGGCAAGCATGTAAAAATACATCTCATTGACTGAGTTGATATTTTTAAGCAACGCTTTTTCAAAGACCTTTACTTCTTTTTGGTCTGCTTGCTGGTATGCATAAAGGGTTTGCAATACCTTAACTCTTAATTGCCTTCTATTTAACATCTGATAAAGAACGATTTGGTTGTGTAAACCTAGTAAATTTTAGAAACTTGCCTTGATTTTTTTGATGTCTTCGATCCGTTTTTCGGCAATTTTATTGGCTGCCTCACTGGTAGAGATTTTTTCTGTTTTAGATTTTTGCAGCACATTACGGGTGGCTTCGTAAATATTTTCGGCCAATTGCATGGTACGTTTCTTGCTGAATCCTGCAATTTCAGAATAGCAGTTAATTAAACCACCTGCATTAATGAGATAATCCGGTGCGTAAAGAATCCCTTTCTCTAACAACATTTTACCGTGTACCTCTTCGTCGGCTAATTGATTGTTGGCGGCACCGGCAATGATGGCACATTTCATTTGTTTGATGGTTTCTGTATTTACGGTGGCTCCCAAGGCACATGGTGCATAGATATCAACATCTAAATCAAAAATATTGTGATGCGAAACAGCTTCTGCACCATATTTCTTTGCTACGGTGTTCAGACGCTCCTCATCGATATCGCTCACATAAACTTTGGCGTTTTCCTCACGTAATAAATGCACTAAATTTTCGCCCACATGTCCAATTCCCTGTACTGCAACCGATTTGCCGGCCAGGCTGTCGTTACCGAATAATTCTTTTACACAAGCTTTTATGCCCATGTATACGCCTTTTGCGGTAACTGGCGATGGATCGCCACTGCCACCCAAAGTTTCAGGAACACCGGTCACATATTGCGTTTCCATGCGAATGTATTCCATGTCTTTAGGACTGGTACCTACATCTTCAGCTGTAATGAAAGCTCCGTTTAAATTTTTTATGAATTTTCCATAACGGCGCATCATGGCTTCCGTTTTATCAGTTCGGCTGTCGCCGATGATCACCGCTTTTCCGCCACCCAAGTTTAAGCCGGTAATGGCCGCTTTATAAGTCATCCCTCTCGAAAGTCTCAAAACATCTTGTAAGGCCTCTGTCTCAGTTTTGTAAGTCCACATTCTGGTACCGCCAAGTGCCGGACCCAGTGTGGTATCGTGAATGGCAATAATGGCTTTTAGACCGGTTTCTTCATCATTACAAAAAACAATGTTTTGGTGGCCATATTGGCCCATTTGTTTAAAAACAGAGCTGTCTTCGAGTGAAAGTGGAGGCATGGATAATTTATACTTACTGATACCGCAAAAGTAGTAAAATTTATAGATTCTGCAGGGGCAAATCGGGATGTTAGCCAGAGTGTAAAAAACTGTATTTTTATCCCCGATCATGAAACACCTGGCTTATCTCAATAAGTTTTTCTACAAATACCGTTGGCGTTTATTGCCTGGGGTGCTATTTGTGATCATATCTAATTTATTTGGCGTATTACCGGCACAAGTCATCCGTCATGCATTCGATTTAGTGAACGATAACATTGCTTTATATCGTTTGTATGCTGGTTTTGACCGACAGGAATTGATTTATCAGTTATTTGCATCCAGTTTATTGCTTTTTGGCTGTATTGTACTCAGCCTGGCGCTTTTGAGAGGGATTTTTCTTTTTTTCATGCGACAAACCATTATCCTCATGTCGCGGCACATTGAGTACGATTTGAAAAATGAGATCTATGCCCATTATCAGCAGCTATCCTTGGCTTTTTTTAGAAGAAACAATACTGGAGATCTGATGAACCGGGTAACCGAAGATGTGAGCAGGGTGAGGATGTATCTGGGGCCGGCCATCATGTACACCATCAACACGGTGGTGTTATTTATTTTGATCATTTATGCCATGATCAGTGTAAATCCAGTTTTGGCAATGTGGAGTTTATTACCACTCCCGATTTTGGCTTTAACCATTTACTTCGTCAATAATATCATCAATTCGAAGAGTGAAAAGATACAAGAACAGCTTTCGAATCTCTCCAGTTTTGTACAGGAGACATTTTCTGGTATTCGAATCATTAAATCATTTGTGAGAGAGCAAGCTTTACAAAAAAGATTCGAAGTCCAAAGTCGGAAGTACCAGGCTAACGCAATGGATTTAGTCAGGGTACAAGCATTATTCTACCCCACAATGCTGCTGCTGGTGGGCTTAAGTACCATCATAACCGTTTACATAGGAGGGCAGGAAGTGATGAAAGGGAATATTACGACCGGCAATATTGCCGAATTTGTAATCTATGTGAATCAATTGACTTTCCCGGTTACCACGCTTGGTTGGGTGACTTCATTGGTGCAAAGGGCTGCGGCTTCACAAAAACGCATCAATGAGTTTCTGCATACTCAAACAGAGATTACAAATGGAATCGTTAAACAAGAATTACAAGGTCATATCCAATTCGAAAATGTCTCATTCACTTATCCTGATACTGGAATCAAGGCAATTGATCAGTTGAGTTTTGAGGCAAAGCCCGGAGAATTTTTGGCAATTATTGGTAAAACCGGTTCGGGGAAATCTACGCTTGCTAATTTGATCATGCGGATGTATGATTGCGATAAAGGTCAGATCCGAGTAGATGGTCAGCCTATACAAAAATTTGACCTACAACATTACCGCCAGCAGTTGGGTTTTGTTCCTCAAGATGTTTTCTTGTTTTCTGATACCATTGCCAATAATATTGCCTTTGGTATGGACGAATTGCCTCAGGATCAGTTAATTCAAGCGGCTAAAGATGCTGCAGTGCATCAAAATATCATGGCTTTTGACCAACAATATGAGACCCTTATTGGAGAACGCGGAATCACTCTTTCGGGCGGACAAAAGCAAAGGGTTTCAATTGCAAGGGCATTGGTTAAATCTCCCAAAATCCTCCTATTCGACGATTCCTTATCGGCGGTTGATACCCGAACTGAAGAAGAAATTTTGCGTAACCTTGGCCGTATCATGGCCAACAGAACAACAATTTTGATCGCTCACCGGGTTTCAAGCATTAAAAATGCCGATCAAATATTGGTTTTGGATGAGGGGAGGCTGGTAGAGAGTGGAACACATGCCTCATTATTGAAGCAAAAAGGCAGTTATTTCGAACTTTATCAGCAGCAATTGCTAGAAGAAGAACAATAAAATACTGAAGATTAAGCATTTTCTTTTTTGGAAATTAAAATTATTATCTGCTATATTTACCTCAAGCAATAATTAAAACAAATCGAAAACTAATATTTAAGTATGGGAGATTTTGAAAACAAAGAGCGGGAAGAAGTTTATTCAAAAAAGGTGAGAGCCGGTAAGCGCACCTATTTTTTTGATGTTAAAGCCACACGTTCAAATGATTATTACATCACCATTACCGAAAGTAAGAAGCGTTTAGAAGATGGCGTTTTTATCAAACACAAGATCTTCCTTTACAAAGAAGACTTCGAGAAATTTGCTGAAGGCTTAAAAGAATCGGTAGATTACGTAAAGGCTAATCAGGAAGTGGTGGAGAAGCGATACGAGTTTTCGGAGAACCCCACAGAAACTACGAAAGTAGACGATGACGATTTCAATTTCGATATTTAACATAACCAATCAACCTAAATTCTAAACAAAGAGCTGCCCTTCGGGGTGGCTTTTTTTGTTGTAGCTCAGAGCCCATCAAAAACATTATTTGCTATCTTTGCGCCTAATTTTTAACCTTATAATTAAGATTAATGGCGCTACAATGTGGAATAGTTGGTTTGCCCAACGTTGGAAAATCTACCTTATTTAACTGTTTATCAAATGCAAAAGCACAGGCAGCCAATTTCCCCTTTTGTACCATTGAGCCCAACGTGGGTGTGATTACCGTTCCCGATGAACGTTTGAGCAAGCTTGCCGAATTGGTGAATCCGCAGAAGGTGGTGCCCAATACCATCGAAATTGTTGACATTGCGGGTTTAGTAAAAGGAGCCAGCAAAGGAGAAGGACTGGGAAACCAGTTTTTAGGAAATATCCGTGCAACCGATGCAATTATTCATGTTTTGCGTTGTTTTGATGATGGAAATGTGATCCATGTGGATGGTTCAGTAGATCCTATCAGAGACAAAGAGATAATCGATACCGAATTACAATTGAAAGACCTTGAAACCGTCCTCAAAAAAATTCAGAAAGTAGAAAAACAAGCTAAAACCGGTGGAGATAAAGAAGCTAAGAAAGCTTTTGAGGTTTGCACTATCGTCAAGCAACACCTGGAATCAGGTAAGTCGGTACGAACTGCACCCATTGCTGTAGAAGACCAGGCTTATATCGCCGATTTATTCTTACTCACCGCCAAACCTGTATTGTACGCATGCAATGTAGATGAGGCTTCTGTAAATACAGGTAATGCTTACGTAGAGCGTGTAAAAGCAGCCGTGAAAGATGAGCAGGCAGAAGTGTTGATTATTTCAGCAAAAATTGAATCAGAAATCGCGGAGCTGGAAAGCTTTGAAGAACGTCAGATCTTTTTAGAAGATTTAGGTTTGCAGGAATCAGGAGTGAATAAATTGATCAAGGCTGCCTATAAATTGTTGAACCTGGCTACTTATTTCACAGCCGGTGTGCAAGAAGTACGTGCCTGGACGATTGAGAAAGGTTGGACTGCACCACAAGCAGCAGGAGTGATCCATACCGACTTTGAAAAAGGATTTATTCGTGCTGAGGTCATTAAATATGCCGATTATGTTAGCTTAGGTTCAGAAAATGCTTGTAAAGAAGCAGGTAAACTGAATGTGGAAGGCAAGAGCTACATCGTGGAAGATGGAGACATCATGCACTTCCGTTTCAACGTTTAAAGCTTTATCTTTAAAGATACATTGTACCCATAGTTCAATGGATAGAATGGCAGATTCCGGTTCTGCTGATGTGGGTTCGACTCCCGCTGGGTACACTAAAGCCTTCCGTTTGGGAGGCTTTTTTTATCAAGCTCAAACAAATACCCCCGGTTTTCATGTTTACTATAAAAATCAATAATGACCATGAACACCAACTACGAATACATGCCAAATGATCCAAGGGATCAGGAGCGCCAAATGACGAGCACTGAACAAAAAAAATCAGAGATGGATCAACAAGGTGCTGATCTTGACCAAGATCAAACGTATGAAAAAGAGGCTGCTCCAACTTATGAAGACCTGACCGATCATGAACCACGTATAGCAGGAATATGAGTTGCAAGAAAAGAAGATGAACGAAAAATGCTTCAGAGTTTTATTTATTCAGGTTGATCTGTGATGATAGTTCTGAAGGTCAGGTTGATACGTGCAGTTTTAATTTTAGCTGACGGAAATAATTTGTGTGCCCAAAAACGTTGTGTGCATCCTTTCATCATTAACAGGCTGCCATGTTCAAGTTCAAGGCTTACAGTTTCTTTGTTTGCTTTATGCCTGAACCCGAATTTGCGTTCAGCACCAAAGCTCAGTGAGGCAATTGCTCCGTCTCTTTTCAACATTTTTTCGCTGTCGCTATGCCATGCCATGGCTTCCGTTCCGTCGTGGTAAAGATTGAGTAAGCAGGAATTGAAGCTTTCACCACTCAATTGTTCGACTATACCCTTTAAACTAAGCAGTTCATCTGTCCAGAGCAAGGCTTCTTTGGTGATTTTGGAATAGGTGTAACTGTAAGGGCGGTCGGCATACCATGCCACTTTTCGCTTGGTTACATAATGTTTACCAAAAACAAGGGCTTCGTCATTTTTCCAGGCTATATTTTCCAATAAGCGCTCAAAACAAAGGTCGGCATCCTTTTGCGAAAGTACAGGGCCATAATAATGAACCATGCCGTCAAACGGCAATAAATTAATTTCAGGAGAGGCAGTAAATAACTGCATGGCGTTTTAGTTGTTCATCATCCGGATGAAGGTGGCAAGCCTGGCTTTCATCTCACGTCTGTCAACAATAAAATCAAGAAAACCATGCTCCAAAACGAATTCAGAAGTTTGGAATCCTTTAGGCAGGTCGCGTTTAATAGTTTCTTTAATTACCCTGGGGCCGGCAAAACCAATCAATGCACCCGGTTCCGCAATGTTGATATCGCCCAACATGGCATATGACGCCGTAACACCGCCAGTGGTTGGATCGGTTAACAAAGAGATATAGGGAATCTTGGCTTTGCTCAATAAAGCTAATTTGGCCGATGTTTTGGCCATTTGCATCAACGAAAACGCTGCTTCCATCATACGGGCGCCTCCAGATTTAGAGATCATCAAAAATGGAATTTTGTGTTCGATACAATAATCGATGGATCGGGCAATTTTTTCACCAACTACCGAGCCCATAGAACCGCCAATAAAGTTAAAATCCATGCAGGCAATCACTAGATCCTGATTTTCAATCTTACCATGAGCCGAACGGATGGCATCTTTCAGACCTGTTTTGGCATAACTTTCCTCTAAACGTTCGGTATATTTTTTACTGTCGGTAAAATTTAGCGGGTCACCAGAACGTAAATCTGGGAAGAGCTCAGTAAACTGATTGTCATCGAATAAAATTTCAAAATAGCCGGCCGAACCAATTCTGAGGTGGTAATCGCAATAGTGGCAAACATATTTATGATCCACCTGCTCCTGGTAGTGGAGTGGTTTTTTACAAGACGGGCATTTGTCCCAGATACCATCCGGAGCTTCTAATTTATCGTCAGTACTCGTAAAAATTCCTTTTTTATCTCTCTTAAACCAGGCCATGTACCTTATAATTTGAGCTACAAATAAACGAAAAAATCGAGAAACAAATAGTAATCACAAACAGACTTGAATTTTGCAGTATCAATGATTTAAAATGATCTAGAAATCTTGATTTTGACTTCAATTTGCTTATTTTAGAACCATCTTAAACATAACTATTCAAGAATGAGTTTGAAAAATTATAGTGGTGTAGTGCATGGCGCTGCCGTTCAAGAATTATTTGAAATAGCAAAAAAACACCAATTTGCCTTGCCGGCAGTAAACGTGATCGGAACCAACTCCATCAATGCGGTAATGGAAACCGCTAAAGCTGTTAACTCACCCGTGATTATACAGTTATCAAATGGTGGTGCTCAGTTTTATGCTGGTAAATCATTAAATAACGATCATCAGAAAGCTTGTGTTTTAGGAGCAGTATCAGCGGCTGAACATGTTCATTTATTGGCGGAGCATTACGGAGTAGCTGTTATTCTTCATACCGACCATGCTGCAAAAAAGCTTTTACCTTGGATTGATGGTTTGTTAGACTATGGTGAGCAATTCTTTGCCCGTCATGGTAAGCCTCTGTTTTCATCTCATATGATCGATTTATCAGAAGAATCTATCGAAGAAAATATTGAAATCTGTAAAAAGTACTTGGCTCGTATGTCAAAAATGGGCATGACGCTCGAGATAGAGCTTGGTGTAACCGGGGGTGAGGAAGACGGTGTGGATAATACCGATGTGGACAGCTCACGCTTGTACACCCAACCTTCTGAAGTAGCATACGCTTACAAGGAACTCATGGAAGTGAGTGATCAATTCACCATTGCAGCTGCCTTTGGCAATGTTCATGGGGTTTACAAACCCGGCAATGTAAAATTGCAACCGGTCATTCTGAAAAACTCTCAGGATTTTATCCGTAAAGAATTTGGTCGTACTGAAGAGAAGCCAATCAATTTTGTGTTTCACGGCGGTTCAGGCTCTTCTCAAGAAGAAATACGCGAAGCGATCTCTTATGGCGCCATCAAAATGAATATCGACACTGATATGCAATGGGCTTATTGGGAAGGTGTTTTAGAATATTACAAAGCAAAAGAAGCTTATTTACAAGGTCAAATTGGTAACCCGGAAGGAGACGAGGTGCCAAACAAGAAATATTATGATCCACGAGTTTGGTTGAGAAAAGGAGAGGAGCAATTTGTGAAACGACTAACGCAGGCCTT
This sequence comes from Sphingobacteriaceae bacterium, assembly GCA_947459195.1. Taxonomy (GTDB): domain Bacteria; phylum Bacteroidota; class Bacteroidia; order Sphingobacteriales; family Sphingobacteriaceae; genus JAIPAN01. The sequence continues at coordinate 8,980 of CANHCS010000002.1, read as the reverse complement.
CGAAGATTTGAATTGTTTGCAAGTGAACAGTAAACTATAAGGAATGTCTAAAAAGGTAAAAAAGCCAGCGGGATTTTTTGAGCGTTTCGCCAACACGGTAACCATCATTACAGGAAGTTCCTTCGCTTTTTTAGCCGCTCTGTCTATTATTCTGGCATGGGCCATTACGGGTCCGCTTTTTGATTTTTCTGAAACCTGGCAATTGATCATCAATACTGGAACCACCATCATTACCTTTTTAATGGTTTTCTTGATTCAGAAAACGCAGAACAAAGACAATAAAGCCATTCAGTTAAAGTTAAACGAACTCATTGCCGCCAGCGAGAAGGCAAGTAACCGGATGGTGGATATTGAAAATCTCACCGAAGAAGAATTGGATAAAATTCATCAGTTCTATCAAAAATTGTCGGCTCTTGCCGAAAAACAGCGTGATATTCATAGTTCCCATTCCATTGATGCGGCAGAACACCTGCATTCACAAAAAGTGACCTATCAGCGATTAAATAAAAGCACACAAAAAAACAATGTCACAGCTCAGCGTAGAAAGAGTAAAAAATCCGAGTAAAGAACTCGAACAAGTTTTTGCAATCCGTAAAGAAGTATTTGTGGTGGAGCAAGATTGTCCGCCTGAATTGGAGTGGGAGTTTGAAGACGAGTCTACGCATTTCTTAGCCCGGGTTGATGGAATCCCAGCAGGTGCAGCCCGTTGGCGTAAAACCGAGAAAGGCTATAAATTAGAGCGCTTTGCCGTACTTCAGTCTTTTCGCAATTTAGGTGTAGGGCAGGAGCTGGTGAAAGCCGTTATTGCCAATCTTCCGTCCGATGCCAACTATGTTTACCTTCACGCCCAAATTCAGGCAATGGGATTGTATACCAAATTTGGTTTCGAAGCCGAAGGCCCTCAATTTGAGGAAGCAGGCATTCAGCACTTCAAAATGGTGCTTAAACGATGAATTTAGAGCTCAAAGGTGAGCTGTTTGCCGTTGGTACGGCTATCTGCTGGACTTTTGGCATGCTGTTTTTTACGGAAGCTTCCAAACGATTAGGAGCCAATGTACTCAACCATTTTCGCTTGGTTTTGGCTGCATTGATCCTCGGATTTTCCGTCCTCTTTTTCGATCAGATAAAACCATCTGAATTATTTACGCTCCCGGGATTAAGTTCCTGGTTATGGCTCGGCTTATCGGGCTTTATTGGATTAACGCTCGGCGACTGGTTCGCATTTAGTGCCTTTGAAATGATTGGTCCCAGAAAAACCTCTTTGTTCTACACCTTTGCACCCGGCGCTGCTTTACTTTTCGGGATGATTTTTTTGCAGGAAACCATTTCATTCATTGCCTTTGCAGGGATGGTCATTACCATTGCGGGGGTATTTTTGGTCATTTTCAACAAGAAAAATCAGCATGAAATAGCCGACAAACGCTATCATTTTAAGGGCGTTTTATTAGCCATCGGTGGATCGCTTACTCAGGGAATTGGCTTGGTTTTTTCTAAAATTGGCATGCAGCAAGCCGATCAGTTCAGTCCTTTACATGCTTCCTGGATTCGTTTATTGATCGCTGCAGCCAGCTTGTTCCTCATTTCTATTTTCAGAAACAAAGCTTTATCAATCATTAAGTCTATATTTCAAGCGGATGCTACGGCTGTTCGATACACTTTGTTGGCTACCATCATCAGTCCGGTTGTCGGTGTTTCTCTCTCTTTGTATGCAGCCAATCTAATCAATGTTTCCATTGCTCAAACCCTATTTTCGATGGTCCCGGTATTTATTTTACCGGTATCATGGCTCCTTTATCGTGAAAAAATCACTTTTCAGTCTTTTTTAGGCGCATTAATTGCTGTTGGAGGTGTTTTGGTCTTGGTTTGGCGGAACGAGATATTAGCTCTTTTTTAGTGGAAAATTTTGGAGGAGAAGGCAAGCGCTTCTTGCCATTTATCCATATTCAAGCTTAAAGCTTCACCCTTGGTTTCTAAGAAGCTGATCATGTTTTCGGTAGGCATGTTACCGGTCAGGTCATCGGTAGCCATTGGGCAGCCGCCAAAGCCTTTCAGAGCGCCATCCATCCGACGACAACCAGCACGGTAGGCCGCTTCCATTTTTTCTTTCCAGGATGCTGGAGTGCTGTGTAAATGTAATCCGATTTCGGTATTTGGTAAGGCTTCCGCTAAATGGCGATATAAACCTTCAATTTGTTCAGGTGATGCGATGCCTACCGTGTCTGATAAAGAAAGAATTTGAGCGCCCCTATCGCTAAGTGCTTTTGCCCAGTTGCTCACAATTTCCGGACTCCACTCATCTCCGTAAGGGTTACCGAAGCCCATAGAAAGATAGATGACGGCTTCTTTGTTGTTCCTTCGGCAAAGCTCCAGCATTTCTCTCACTGTTTTTAGTGATTCCTGGATAGAAGCATTGGTATTGCGCTGCTGGAAAGTTTCAGAAACCGAAAAGGGAAATCCCAGATAAGAGATTTCCGCATATTTGACTGCTTCTTCTACACCCCGCAGATTGGCCACAATAGCCAGTAATTTAGTTTTTTCGTTCAGATTTAGCTGGCTGAGCACTGCTGCAGTGTCCTGCATTTGCGGAATAGCCTTTGGAGAAACGAAACTGCCGAAATCGAGTGTATCGAAACCCACCTCCAATAATAAATTCAGGTAAGCCACTTTTAATTCAGTGGGTACAAAGTCTGATAAGCCCTGCATGGCATCACGAGGACATTCGATGAGTTTGTATGGCTTGGTGTTGGACACAGCGTAAAGGTAAAACTCCAAACGCAGGACTCCAAACTACTTCGCCGCCGTATCTTCCGTCATTGAGCTCCTGCTGAACCGCCGGATGATGAGCCGGGTGCCACGGTCGTAACTGAAATAACTCCATACCCAGTTCACAAAAACGACCAATTTGTTGCGGAAACCGACGAGCGTCATCAGGTGAACAAACATCCACACAAACCAGGCAAAAACTCCCTGAAAACGGATTTTTCCGATGTCTACCACGGCCCTGTTGCGCCCTACGGTAGCCATTGATCCTTTATCGTGATATTTGAAGGGGATAAGACTTTTTTGTTGAATGATCCTCAGGAGATTTTGAGCCAGGTTCTTGCCTTGCTGTATGGCCACAGGTGCCACTCCGGGATGTCCATTCGGATATTGATCAGAGAGCATTGCAGCTAGATCGCCAATCGCAAAAATATTTGCGCAGCCTTGTACACGATTATACTCATCTACCAAAATGCGCTGTCCACGGGTAATTGCCTCCGAAGGAATGCCTTCAATGACTGCACCTTTTACTCCGGCAGACCACAAAACATTTTTTGTTGGAATGGCCGGTGCCTCAGAAAGTTCGATTGCTTCTCCATCATAGCCTAGCACCCTTTGATTACAAAGCACATTCACACCCATTTCCTCCAAAAAAAATCTTGATTTTTCGGATGCCTGTGCAGACATGGCGCCTAAGATTTTGTCTGAACCTTCAATCAGGTAGATGTTTACTTTACTCAAGTCCAGTTCCGGGTAATCATTGGCCAGCACATGTTTTTTAAGCTCTGCCAAAGCGCCCGATAATTCCACGCCAGTTGGGCCTCCACCCACCACCACAAAATTGAGCAAGGCATGCTGTTTGGCCTCATCTTGCTTAATAATGGCTTCTTCCAGATTTTGCAAGAGCATGCTTCGCAGGTTCAGGGCCTCCGGAATACTTTTCATTGGCATGGAGTAGTGTTCAATCGCCTTCTGACCGAAAAAATTAGTGTCAGAGCCGGTTGCCAATGCCAAATAATCATATTTCAGATCACCAATGCTCGTTTTCAAGACTTGTTTTTCGGGGAAGATTTGTTCCACTTCCGTCATTCGGAAGGAAAAATTCTCTTGTCCCTTGAATATTCTTCTGAGTGGAAATGCGATAGAATCGGGTTCCAAACCTCCCGTAGCCACCTGGTAGAGTAGTGGTTGAAAAGTATGGTAATTGTGCCGGTCGAGTAGGAGGACTTGAACTGGTTTATTACGGAGTTTTTTGGCCAACTCGATGCCGCCAAAACCCCCGCCTACAATGATAATGAGCGGTTGATGATTGTGATTGTTCAGGGTCTTTTTCATAATTATTTATTTGATAACCCTGTTTTTACGAAAATGTTGTGCTTAGTGCTCGTCGCCTCTGATTTTCACCTTGAGACCATCCATGGCTTCGTTAATGCGAAGCTGGCAAGCCAGACGGCTGTCTGCATCGGCATCAAATAAGGTATCGAGCATATCGAGCTCAGCATCTTCGGCCGGGGATAATTTCTCCATGCCTTCCAACACCTGTACATGGCAGGTGGCACAAAGGGCCATGCCACCGCAAGTAGCCAAAATATTGTATTCAGAAGCTTTTAAAGCTTCCATTAGGTTTAAATTGACATCGGTTGGTAATTCGATATCTCTTGTTTCGCCATTGCGGTCTTCAACAGTGATGGTAATCATTTTAGAAAGCATTTACCCCGTAAACGGTGGTATATTTAAAACTTAGTTTTTGATCTGGATAAACATATTTAAAGGCACTTTGTACCATCAATGCGGCCTCATGGAAACCACACAAGATCAATTTTAACTTACCAGGATAAGTATTGATATCGCCAATAGCGTAAATGCGCTCTACGTTTGTCGAATAATCGAAAGTGTTCACCTCAATGGCATTCTTGTCAATATTTAAACCCCAGTTAGCCAATGGGCCTAATTTTGGGCTTAAACCGAAGAGCGGAATCAGGTAGTCGGCTTCTAGTTCACGACTTTCCTTATCTTTTCCTAGAACAGAAACATTTTTCAGGTGTCCGTTGCCAGAGATACTCGAAATATTAGATTGCAAGATCAAATTGATACGACCTTCTTTAGCCAATTCAAATACTTTTTCTGCAGAATCTGGTGCACCTCTAAAAGTATCGCCACGGTGGATTAAAGTTACACGTTCAGCCACATCGGCTAGATAGATTGTCCAGTCGAGGGCAGAATCGCCGCCACCCGCCAGAATTACTTTTTTATCGCGATAGGTTTCCGGATTTTTAACCATGTAGGCAACGCCTTTACCTTCAAAGTCTTCTAAGCCCTCAATTTCAGGTTTACGTGGCTCAAAACAGCCTAACCCGCCCGCAATGGCCACCACTTGGCAGTGTACCTGTGTGCCATCGCTCGTTTTAACGATGTAGGAGCCATCTTCTTGTTTTTCCAAGTTTTCTACACGTTCACCCAAAGTAAATGTGGGATCGAATGGCTTAATCTGATCCATCAAATTATCTACCAATTCCTGCGCTTTGATCTCTGGGTAACCAGGAATATCATAAATCGGCTTTTGTGGATAAATTTCTGATAGCTGGCCACCAATTTGCGGTAAGGCATCAATTAAATGGCAACGCATTTTTAGTAAACCTGCCTCAAAAACTGTAAATAAGCCCACCGGGCCTGCTCCAATAATACAGATATCTGTTTTGATCATGTTATTTTATAATAATCTTAAGCATTCAGATTTTGATAGATGGTATCTAAAATCCGTTTTAAATCTTTATAATCTCTTTCAGTTAAGTTTTCCCAGGCTTTCATCCTTATTTGAGCCATTTTTGGGCTCCAATCATTTACTTTAAGCACTCCCTTGCCCGTTAAATGAACGGTAAAGCTACGACGATCAGCCGGATTTACCTTTCGTTCTACCAAATCTTTTTTGCACAATAAATCGATGATACGGGTGAGCGTTGGGTGATCTTTACCAATTAACTCTGCCAGTTCACTTTGGTTCAGTTGCGGGTGCTCATTTAAATTTTTAAGCACCAGCCATTGGTCTACCGTTACCTCAAAATTCTCTGCATTAAACCGACGCTGGGCATATTGCTTCACCTTTCGAGCTGTACGATCCAGCAGGTGTGAATAAGAATTAAAAGGTTCTGTTAACATGGCAATAATTAGTGTGACAAATATCTAAAATATTTGTGAAATAAAAAAGCCCCTCGAGTGGAGGGGCTTTTTATTTGGCGAAAGCCAAATTACTTTTTGGTTTCTTCTTTTTCGCGGATGAATTCTACTGCAAAAGGAGTAGCCACAAACAAAGAAGAATAGGTACCGAAGATGACACCAATCAGCATGGCGAATGAGAAACCTCTTAAAATTTCGCCACCGAAGATAAAGATGATCACCAATACCATCATGGTACATAAACCGGTTACCACGGTACGGCTTAACGTACTGTTCAAGGCATTATTGATTACCGATGGCAGATTCTCGTCTTTGGTATGGTGTTGGTTGATGTATTCTCTGACACGGTCAAATACCACTACAGTATCGTTGATAGAATAACCCATTACTGTTAAGATGGCTGCGATAAAGGCCTGATCAATGTCCAAAGAGAAAGGCAGGATGCCATTGAAGATGGAGAAGATCGCTAATAAAACCAACACGTCGTGGGCAAGTGCAACAATAGCAGCCACTCCGAATTGCCACTTACGGAAACGAACTAAAATGTAAAGGAATACTACCAGAATAGCGAATATCACCGCATATACAGCTGATATTTTGATGTCGTTTGCAATGGTAGGACCCACTTTTTGAGAATCCTTGATCTCAAATTCAGGGCTGATTTTCTTTAAACCTTCAGCTAATTTTTCATTGGCAAGTACATCGCCTTGTTCCGTGTTATCATCAATCAAGTAAGAAGTGGTAATCTTCACTTTCTCGGCAGAACCGAATGTTTTAACCTCAGGAGTTGAACCAAATTCTTCTGTTAATACCTTGCGAACATCTGCAGTGCTAACGGCTTGATTGAACTCTACAAAGTAAGAACGACCACCTTTAAAGTCAACACCCAGGCTGAAGCCTTTGGTAAATATGGAGATTAATCCGGCAATGATAATGATACTGGAGAAGAGGTAAAATCTTCTACGACCACTGATGAAATCGAATTGAGAATCTTTGAATAGGTTTTGTGTTGCTTTGATAGAGAAACTGATCGGCTGATCTTTAGAAAGCATCCATTCAAAAATTAATCTGGTAATGAAGATGGCGGCAAACAATGAGGTTGCGATACCTATCATCAAAGTAGTGGCGAAGCCCAAAATTGGACCGCTTCCGAATACGTATAGAATTACACCGGTTAAGAAGGTGGTAATGTTTGAATCGAGGATAGAAGACATCGCTTTTTTGAAACCTTCGGCGATGGCTAATCTCAATCCCTTTCCGGTACCTAATTCTTCTCTCACACGCTCGTAGATGAGTACATTGGCATCAACCGACATACCCAGCGACAATACGATACCTGCGATACCAGGCAAGGTGAGTACAGCACCCAAAGAGGCTAATACACCCATCAGGAAGAACAAGTTCACCACGAGGGCTACGTTGGCAACCCAACCTGCCTTGCTGTAATAGAAGGCCATGAATAGCAGGATGACAATGATACCAGCAATGGTAGAGATCAATCCGCTATTGATAGATTCGGCACCTAATGAAGGACCTACGATGTATTCGCTTACAATTTTAGCAGGAGCTGGCAAACGGCCAGCTTTCAAAACGTTTGCTAAGTCTTTGGTGTCTTCTACTTTGAAATTACCTGAGATAGAAGAAATACCGTTTGGAATTTCGCCCTGAACAGTTGGAGCTGAGTACACATAGTTATCCAAAACAATAGCTACGCTTTTCTTGTTGTTTGGATCTGCTGAAGCAGCCGCAGTGATGCTACGCCATTCACGGGCACCATCGGCATTCATGATCATGACTACTTCAGGATTTCCACGTTGATCGAAATCATCACGGGCATCAGAAATTACGTCACCGCCTAGAGCAGGGGAGCCATCCAGTTTACTTACTTTGATGGCATATAATTCAAATACTTTGCTCTCTTCGGTCACGGGTTTAACGCCCCATAATAACTTTACGTTTTGAGGAATCACGGTACGAACAGCCGGTGAATTGAAAATCTGATTTACTTTGGCAGTATCTTTTTGAGCTACATAACCTACCACCGGACCAGGTCTGAGAGAGGTTTGTCCGTTCTCTGCCTGGAAAGTAGCAGGGCTCAAAACTGCAAATAATGGGTTTTGTTTTACCAGTTCAGCTTGGTTCAACGCAGCTTTAGAGGTATCGGTTTTTGCAGCGTCTTTTTTGCCTAGAGCAGCCAATTTACCTCCGGCTTTTTCGGTAGTAGCCTTGGTAGTGTCAGCAGGCTTAGTAGTACTTGCTGCAGCTAATTTGTTTACATTTTCGAGCAGCGGATAAATTTCCACATTGTCGTAAGTATCCCAAAATTCTAGTTTAGCCGAACCTTGTAATAGTTTACGAACACGAGCAGGGTCAGAAACACCCGGCAATTCGATTAGGATCCTATTGGAACCTTCTTGCAATTGTATGTTTGGAGAAGTTACCCCGAATTTATCGATACGGGTACGGAGAATATTGAATGAACGGTCAATGGCTCCTTTTGCTTCTTTATTTAAAAAGGCTAAAACATCGGCATTAGACGCATTGATGTTGATGTTTTGAGAGTTTTCTTTGGTAGCAAAGTAAGTTGCCAAACTGCCATTAGGGCTTAATTTCTCAAATTCTTCCACAAAAAGGGTGATGAAATCTTTTTGGCTTTCTTTTAAGCGAGCCTCGGCATTCTTTAAAGCAGTATTGAAATTGGCATCGCTGGTGTTATTGGCCAGGTTACGAACTAACTCAGTTAAAGAAATCTCCATGGTTACGTTCATACCACCCTTCAAGTCTAAGCCCAGCGGAATTTCTCTTTGCTTAGCATACTGATAGGTGATGTATTCGAGGGCGCCGAATACCGGAACGTTTGCTACTGAATCTAAATAAGTTCTTTCTTTCGCTACATCGCCTTTGGCATATGCCACAGCATCTTTTTCAACTTTTTGGGCTATCCATGTGAAAGAAAGCGAATACAAACAAGCAATTGTTAAAGCAATTGCTACAAATTTTACTAGTCCTTTACCTTGCATTTTATTTTAAATTGTACTTAATCTTG
>CANHCS010000001.1 GCA_947459195.1 Sphingobacteriaceae bacterium | reverse complement strand
TTGGATGATCGTTTTTCGACCGACTTAGGCGGAGAATCCAGAGATTTCAAGGAAAGTTCATCGAACACCCTGTTTGCCTTCGGATTGGCTCTTTTATTAATTTATTTGATCCTTTCCGCCCAGTTTGAGAGTTTCGTCGATCCTGTAATCATTATTCTGACAGTGCCTATGGCAGTTGCCGGTGCCTTTTTCTCCCTTTGGCTATTTGGCCAAACCTGGAATATTTTTAGCCAGATCGGGACCATCATGCTCATTGGTTTGGTAACAAAAAATGGAATTCTAATCGTCGAATTTGCCAACCAATTGAAAGAGCAGGGAATGAGTGTGCCGGAGGCCATCAGAAAAGCTGCCGAAACTAGGCTCCGCCCTATTTTAATGACCAGCCTTGCCATTGCACTCGGTGCATTACCAATTGCCTTAGCCATTGGAGCTGCAGCCAAAAGCAGAATGGGAATGGGAATCGTAATTATTGGGGGTACTTTGTTCTCACTGGCTTTGACATTGTATGTAATTCCGGCTATTTATCAATTGTGGTCAAGACCCCTTAAAAATACTTCTACCAAAAAAGCATGAAGAGCAAATTAATCTATACCCTATGTTTTTTATTCACTCTTGTTTTTGGACAGGGGCACAACTTGTTTGCACAAGAAAGAATGAGTTTGAGGGATGCCATTGAAACTGCACTCAAAAACAATTATGATATTTTATTGAGCAGCAATCAGGTAAAAGTTTCAAAAAACAATGTGAGCCTGGCCAATGCAGGCATTCTTCCTGCCATCAATGGTAATTTTTCTAACAATCGGAGTATACAGGATAGCCGCCAAACACTTGCCAACGGCACGCAGCAAGAGCGAGATAACGTTCGTAACACCAATACTGTTTATGGCTTCAGCTTAAACTGGAGGATTTTCGATGGCATGAGCATGTTTGCCAATTATGAGCGTTTACAAAAACTGAACAAGTCTGATGAACTGACTTTCCGGATGACAGTAGAAAACACCATCGCCAATGTGATCAATACCTATTATGATTTGGCGAGACAAGCGCAACAAATTCGCACACTTAAAACAGCGCTTGAAATTTCACAACTCCGCTTAAACAATTCTAATAACCGTTACAAAATCGGTAAAGCTTCCAAATTAGAAGTCTTGGCGGCTAAAGTAGATCTCAATACCGATACTACCAATCTGATGCGCCAATTAGATAATTATAAAAGAGTGCAGATCCAATTGAATGAATTATTGGGCAGAGAGGTACACACCTCATTTAGCACTGAAGAGGATATCAATATTACTGATAACCTTAATTTTTCAGAGCTCAAAGATTTGGCAGAAACTAAAAATCCAGCATTGTTACAGGCCAGCATTGAACAACAGCTAGCCCGACTTAACCAAAAGCAGGTAAAATCCAGCCGTTATCCTTGGATGAATATCAATACGGGTTATAATTTTAATAACTCTACCTCACCTCTTGGATTTGCCAGAGAGGCCAGCGGACAAGGAATCAATATTGGCATAACTGCCAGTATTCCAATTTTTAATGGCTTTTTACAAAGCCGAAATGAAAAAAATGCCTCGATTGGCATAGATAATGCTGCACTACAATACAAGCAAACGCAGCAGAGAATAAGTGCACAGCTGGAAATTGCCTATCAAACTTATCAAACCAATTTAGCATTGGTAAAAATGGAAAAAGAGAACCAGGAGATTGCCAAGCAAAACTTGGATATTTCCATCGAAAAACTCCGCTTGGGTAGTTTGAGTACAGTTGAGTTTAGAGAAGCTCAATTAAATTTCTTGAATGCATTTACCCGCTACACCGATGCGCAGTTCCAAGCAAAACAAGCCGAAATTGGATTAAAACAAGTGGCAGGTGTTCTTTCTTTATGATTAAATATTTTATCTTAGATATAAATATTGATCATGGCGAAGGATGGAGCCTTTTTACAAATATGAGCGTGTTATTTTAGTTGATGATAATTATATCGATAACATCATCCATCAAAAAATTATACTTAGTACCCAATTTGCAAAAGAAGTATCCATCTTCGAATCGGCGAGCTTGGCACTGAAATTTTTAAAGCAAATCGAATTCAAAACCGAACCACCATTAGTGATCTTTTTAGATATTCGTATGCCAGAAATAGATGGCTATGGATTTTTAAGTGAATTGAGGAACTTGCAGAATATCTCCATCACTCAATTAAAAATTTACGTGTTATCCTCCTCTCTTGACCCCTTAGACCGTAAAAAAATTGAGAAAAATCCATTTGCTGAAACCTTCATCAGTAAGCCACTTACCGCACAGATTCTCAAACAATTGTAAAAATTAAGTCCATCTAAAGAATTTTATTTTTAAGCCTTAAATCTTTTGAAGTTTTAACAATTAAATTTCTAATTTAAGGGGCCGGTTTGCCGAGTTGGTTTAACCGACTTAAACTTACAATGTATGACCATTCAAAAAAGATTTGGGTTTAGCATCATCGCATGTTTTTTATTTTTATTGACAGCAAATAGGCTGTCTGCGCAAGAAACAGAAAGCAACAAGCCTGTTCTCGATCAATTAGCTAAAACCTATACTGAGTTAGCTGAGAAGTCGAGAAAGAGAGCATTCGAATTAGCCAAAAAATATGATTGGATTACTTTCAAACAGTTTGATAACGGAACCATCATGTCTCTGCAGGGCGTTGATGCCTATGGCTTGCCTCAATATTTGATTACCGAAAATAACGCCACGGCCGCCAATACCACCCGAGCAAACAGACTCTATAACGGAGGTGGATTGGGTTTGAATTTAAGCGGATCATCTCCATTATTAACAGATAAAATTGGTATTTGGGATGGCGGCTCGGTTTATACCAGTCACCAGGAATTTGCGGGTGGTAGGATCCTCAATAAAAACGCCACTGCAGCCACAGACAGACATGCAACTCACGTGGCCGGAACCATGATGGCCACAGGTGTGGAACCGGTAGCCAAGGGAATGGCATTTGGGCTACAACGTCTTATTTCCTATGATTTTGGTAATGATGACAGCGAAATGGCGATTGAGGCCAACAGTGGAATGTTATTATCCAATCACTCTTATGGTTTTCTCGCTGGCTGGCATTTCAATTCGGCTCCTAGTGGCGGTGGTGCTCCCAGATGGGAATGGTATGGAAGAGAAGGTGATAAAGAGGATTATAAATTTGGATTTTATGGGGTTGATGCCGAAGAGTGGGACAAAATTACCTTCGAGGCACCTTATTACCTGCCGGTAAAATCAGCCGGAAATAGTCGCAATGCCTCCGGACCTGCAGTGGGTGAGAAGTATTTTCGTTTTACCAGCCAAAGATGGACAGAATTTACCAGACAAATCGAAGACCTGAACAGCCAGAGAGAGTATGATCTGATCAGTTTGAATGGAAATGCAAAAAATATTTTAACAGTGGGCGCTGTATTTGGAATCAAAAATGGCCCTATCAACGCCGAAAGTATCCGGATTTCCGATTTTAGTAGCTGGGGGCCAACCGACGATGGAAGGATTAAACCTGATATTGTTGGTATGGGGGTTCAGGTAACATCTACGGTAACCACAAGTCCAGTATCCTACGCAGCATTAAATGGCACCTCCATGTCCAGCCCCAATGTGAGCGGGTCATTGGTACTTCTCCAGGAAGCTTACATGCAAAAAAATAACAACATAAGAATGCGCTCGGCAACGCTAAAAGGACTGGCCATTCATACTGCCGATGATGTAGGACGGCCGGGACCTGATTACATTTTTGGCTGGGGAGTATTAAATGCTGAAAAAGCTGCTCAACTTATCTTGGAGGATGGTACAAAGAGCAGAATTTATGAAGACATTTTGGGGACCGTTAATAACGTCACCACCTCCAATAAAACCTATCAGGTAACCAGCTCCGGAAATGGGCCAATTGTGGCCACCATTTGCTGGACAGACCCACCCGGCATTCCTCCCTTCACTGAATCAAACAATCAAAAAACTTATACTTATCCGCTCAATGAGCGTACACCGCGTTTGATCAATGATCTCGACTTACGAATCAATGATCAGTCTACCGAGTACAGACCATGGATCTTGAGTCCTGATGCCCCCGATGCTAATGCCACCCGTGGCGATAATATCAGGGACAATGTGGAGCAGGTGATCATCAATGATCCCATTCCCGGAAAAACTTATACCATCAATGTGAGACATAAAAACAATCTTGATGGCGGTAAACAAGCTTATTCATTGATCATTTCAGGTATAGGTGGTGCGGCCTATTGTGCTCCCACAATTTCTGGCACACAGAATGCCAAAATTGAAAGCTTTAAATTGAGTAACATCGATTACAGTAATGCTAATTGCAGGGCTTACACAGACAATACGGCTCAACTCATCAATTTGGAAGCAGGAGCTACTTATCCGCTCAGCATTAAATTAGGCGCTTGTAATACCAATGCCAATAAAATCGCGAAAATTTACATCGACTTTAATCAGGATGGTAGCTTTAATGAAACCAACGAACTAATCGCTACCACATCGGTCATAAATGGTAGTGCAGAATTTAAAAAAGACATCAGTATTCCAAGTAATGTTACATTAAATGCATTCAGTTTACTGCGTGTGGTGTTGAGCGAGACTGCAGATGCAAACAGTATAACTTCATGCGGAACTTACAATAAAGGGGAAGTAATGGATTACAGGGTGGCTTTTTTAAGGCCAAGCAGAGACGTGGGCATAAGTGCCATTCTAAACCCTGTGGATGGCAATTGTGCTGCTAATGGTCAGAGAATAACCGTCACTTTGAACAACTATGGCAGTACCACCATTAGTAATGTACCTGTTAAAGTCATCATAAAAAATAACAATAATGTATTGACAACCATAACCGAAAGTTATACCGGAAATTTGGCTGCACTCAATGAAGTTGATTTTACATTAAATACCCCATTCAACAGCCAGGCAGGTCAAACTTATGAACTAATTGCCAGCACAGAGTTAGGTAATGATGCAGACGCGGTTAACAACCAAAAGATCATTAATTTCAGCATTAGTAACCCACCAACTCTGTCCAATACATCTGTAGTGAGTTGTGGCAGCACTGGGGTTTATAATTTTAGCTCAAGCGGAGCTGGAACTGTATTCTGGTACAAAAATGCCAATGACCAAGTACCGGTGGCTTTTACTTCCAATAATAGCCCCGCCAACTACACCGAAAATAATACCAACATTAGCACTTTTCATGCTGGAGTGAATGATTTTAAAGCTTCGGTAGGACCAAAAACAAATACTGCATTTTCAGGGGGAGGATTTCTAAATGGCAACAATCCGGCCGTGCTCGTCAACACCAGAGTACCAGTCATCCTCGAAAGTGCAAGACTTTACATTGGCAGCGCCGGTAAAATCACATTCACCGCAGAAAATGTCTCCACAGGCCTGCCGGTTTCTTCTGTTACACTTGATGTGATTCAGAATACCGATGGGCAGGTATACGACCTCAATCTTTTACTCCCAACTGCCGGTAACTACAGGATATCCATCAGCTACGAAGGTGGATCTTCTATCTACCGAAACAATGCAGGTGTAACTGGTTATCCATTCACTATTGGGGGGATTTTTAGCATCACCGGTAATACCGCAACCGATGCTTCTAACCCCGAACATTTCAAAAACTTCTACTACTATTTTTATGATCTGGTGGTCAAATCAGCCGAATGTGCTGCCCCTCAACGAACTGCAGTAACCACAACTCCGTTGAGTCTTCCAACCATCAGCGTGAACGGCAACACCCTCACCTCCAGCGCAGCTACGGGCAATCAATGGCTTTTCAATGGCGAGGCCATACCAGGCGCTACCGGTAACACTCATACCAGTACGCAAGCGGGCTCCTATTCGGTTAGGGTAAGCTCTGGAGCATGTGTTCAAAACTCAGCAACCGTGGTAGTGGGCGTTAACTTCCCATTAGCTGCCAATAATTTTTCTGTATCGGTTACCGATGCAACTTGCACCAATATCATTAATGGAAGGATTAATATTACCGCTGCTCAAAACCTACGTTACTTATTGAAACTCACCAGACCAGATAACACTAGTGCCGATTTCGTGTTCAATAATACATTGGATATCAACAACCTCACATCTGGTAATTATAAGATCAGCATTTATGTAGATGGTAAGGAGGAATTTAAAACTGAATATTCGCTAGTTGTGGGACCGAAAAGTCTGACGGCTTTTTCAAAAGTGGATCCGGTAACAAATTCGGTGACCATTAGATTGGATGGTGGGAATACTTATCAAATTAAATTGAATGATGAACTCTACTTCACCAGTTCATCTGAAATTACTTTAGATTTAAAGAATGGTACCAATAAACTGGTGGTCAGCACCGATCAAGCGTGTCAGGGTACCTATGAAGAAGAGTTTTTAGTAGATATCAAGGCATTGGTTTATCCGAACCCATTCCAGGATATCCTGAATATTAAATTAGAGGATCCTCAAACTAAATCGGTGCTAGTCAGCGTACTCAACAGTGCCGGATTAGTAGTCTATAAAAATTTACATACGGTACAAAACAGAACCGTTCAGGTAGATCTATCTTCATTAGAAGCTGGATTCTACTTCTTGAATTTGGGCACCAAAACCTATAAAATTTTGAAAAAATGAAAAAATTAGTATTGTCTATTTTATTATTAACAGCTATTGTTGGCGCTTGCAGTAAGGGCTCTGATGCTCCTGAAGTGAACCCAGAGAAAGCAGTATTACGCTTGCCTGCAAAAGACGAAGTTTGTTTAAATGGGGTTTCGGTATCGAACACAGAAAGTACCGTACGGTTTGAATGGTCAAATGCTGCCAATGCACAAAGATATGAGGTGATCGTCAAAAACCTGCTAACAAACACTTTAACTAATAAAGAGGTTAATACAAATTTTATAGATATCAATCTATTGAAAGACACGCCCTATTCCTGGTATGTGATTTCGAAATCGAGCAAAAGTTCTGCTACTGCCGAAAGTGATACCTGGAAATTTTACAACGCCGGCTCCGGAAAAACAAACTATGCCCCTTTCCCGGCAGAAATTGTGAGTCCAACCTATAACCAAGCAGTTGGTTCTGGCAATATCAATTTGCAATGGAAAGGTGCTGATACCGATAATGATATCACTGGTTACGAAGTTTATTTTGGCACTTCTGAGACAGACGTTAATAATAAATCGAGTAGTTTATTAAGAGCAGTTGCAGCAAACCTCTCATCTACCGCTGTTCCTACCAATCCAGGAACTACCTACTACTGGAAGGTGATTACTAAAGATGCCAAGAATAATTCTTCAGACTCTGGTTTGTACAAATTCAGAACCAATTGATCCAAATGAAAAAGTCCTACTCTTTTGAGTAGGACTTTTTTCGTTGAATAGGAATTTGATTTTTACCAAAACTTGATGTACAAGGCTAAAACCATCATTAAAATAATAGTGATGAGTGCAATGGTAGATGGCTTTAATTTGAACATTTCTTGATCCAATTCGAATGCTTTAGGATTGACTCTAGGGCCTGCGAAACTGACAAGTACCATAATTAAAACGGTGAAAGCAAACGACCAACCCATATTAACCATGAATGGAATCTCATACTGACCGGCACCGTTCAAATAGGCAGTATAAAGCAAGGTCTCCATACCGAACCAACTTGGAGCAAAATTATTAAATACTATTACGATGACCAGGCCAGAAATTAAACCGGTAATGGCGGCAGCACTAGTGGTACGCTTCCAGAACATACCTAAGATAAACAATGCAAAAACTCCCGGACTGATAAATCCGGTATATTTCTGAATAAACGTAAATCCGCCTTCTCGGCCAATACCCAATAAATCTTCCCAACAAACTGCTATCGCGATGAGCATGGCAACCAAAATAGTGAGGCGACCTACCCACACTAATTTCTTCTCATCAGCAGCTTTATCAAAATACTTCTCGTACACATCTAAAGTAAAGATGGTTGAAATACTATTGGCTTTACCCGCCAAGGACGCTACAATGGCTGCCGTAAGGGCAGCAACAGATAGGCCTTTCATCCCCACAGGCAATAAACTCAAAATAGCAGCATAGGCGCCATCCTTTTGTCCATTAAAGGTAGCCGCATCAAAATAACCGTTTTTATACAAAACATAAGCTGCAATGCCCGGCAACATGACAATTACCGGCATAAACAATTTCAGAAATCCGGCAAACAGAATCCCATTACGGGCTGTTTGTAAATCGGCCCCTAGAGCCCTTTGCGTAATGTATTGGTTACAGCCCCAATAATTAAGGTTGGCTACCCATTGGCCGGCAAAATACATCGTAATACCGGGCAGGGCTAAATATTTGGCAATAAAATCAGCATTACTCGTTGCAGTAGGTTTGTCAAAAATCATATGGAAATGGTCGGGAGCCTGAGTCATCAGTGTACGGAACCCATTCCACGCACTCTGACCTTGGTTCACCACTTCATCCACTTTTACCAATGCCAGCCATACCGCCACAAATCCACCGATGATCAATACGGCCACTTGAATCACATCGGTATAGCCAATCACCTTCATCCCGCCAAGGGCAATAAGCAACGCAAATAGAGAAAGTAAGATGAGAATGAGGTGAAAATATTCCTGTCCCGCTAATCCGCTAATGGCTTTTGAACCCAGGTATAAAATAGAAGTAAGATTGACAAAAACGTATAGAAATAACCAGAAAACAGCCATTACGATCGCTACGGTTTCGTTGTATCGCTCCTTGAGAAACTGCGGCATGGTAAAAATTTGATTTTTGAGGTACACCGGCATGAACCAGACCGCAATAATGATGAGTGATAGGGCAGCTATCCATTCGTAAGCAGCTACCGCGATGCCGCTGAAAAATCCTTCGCCACTCATACCAATGAATTGTTCGGCAGAGATATTAGATGCGATCAACGATGCGCCAATGGCCACCCAGGTAAGCGAGCCCTCTGCTAAAAAATAATCTTTAGTACCCGATTTTTCAGATTTTTTACGGGTGTATATCCACCATCCATAACCGGCCACAATGAAGAAGTAAATGAGGAAGACGATGTAATCTGCTGTTTGTAATAAATTACTGTTCATAATTGATTCAGGATTTTGAAAGGATTAGGGCTTCAAGATATTTTCAATGGCGGACAACTCTTCTGGCTCAAAATATAATTTCTCCAAACACTCAACCGCATCGCTAATTTGCTCGGGGCGGCTGGCGCCTATGAGTACCGAACTAACTCGAGGATCTTTCAATACCCAGGCCAATGCCATTTGTGCCAAGGTGGTGCTACGTTCAACTGCCAGCTCATTCAATTGCTTAATTTTTTCCAATTTGTCGGGTGATAAATGAGATTCAGTTAAAAAACCTACCCCTTTAGCCACTCTAGAATCTTTTGGAATGCCTTTAAGGTAACGGTCGGACAATAAGCCTTGCGCCAGAGGCGAGTAAGGGATACAACCGGTTCCAGTTTCTTCTAAAACGTCCAATAAACCATCTTCCACCCAACGTTCAAATAGTGAATATTTAGGCTGATGGAGGAGGCAGGGCGTACCCAAT
The DNA here is from genome assembly GCA_947459195.1 of Sphingobacteriaceae bacterium. GTDB lineage: Bacteria > Bacteroidota > Bacteroidia > Sphingobacteriales > Sphingobacteriaceae > JAIPAN01. The sequence continues at coordinate 87,818 of CANHCS010000001.1, read as the reverse complement.
TCTTTAAGCATTTGGATCGCTTTTCGAGCTACTTCGGCAGGATAATTGGAAATACCCACATATAATGCCTTGCCACTTTTTACGATATCGTGCAGGGCCTGCATACTCTCTTCCAAGGGCGTTTCAGGATCGGGTCGGTGGTGGTAAAAGATATCTACATAATTCAAACCCGTGCGTTTTAAACTCTGATCGAGACTACTGATCAGATACTTTCGTGAACCCCATTCGCCGTAAGGTCCCGGCCACATCCGATAGCCCGCCTTGGTCGAAATGATGAGTTCATCGCGAAGAAATCTACCAAAATCTTGCTTCAGGATCTTGCCATAATTTTCTTCTGCGCTGCCCGGCGGCGGACCATAATTATTTGCAAGATCGAAATGAGTAATACCCAAATCAAAAGCTCTATGAATAAGTTGACGGGCATTTTCAAAATCATCAAGCTGTCCGAAATTGTGCCATAAACCTAAAGAAATGGCCGGCAATTTCAACCCACTTTGACCACAGCGACGGTAGTCCATTTGCTCGTAACGGTTTATATTAGGAATGTAGCTCATAATCTGTGTGTTCCTGGAGCGGTAGTTACGATGTAAGTGCTCAGCTCTAAACCCATTTTCTGCTGATAGCTTTGGTAAAGCTTCTCAGAGATTTCAGTTATAAATTCTTCTTTCACTAAATTAAGGGTACATCCGCCAAAACCTCCCCCCATCATCCTGGCTCCTAAAACGGCATTTTGTGTTTTGACTTCATCTACTAAAAAATCTAATTCTTTGCAGCTTACTTCGTAGTCATTACTCAGCCCTTGGTGAGTTTGAAACATTTTTTGACCCAAGGCTAAAAGGTCTCCCCTTTCCAGATCATCACAGGCTTGCTGTAAGCGCTCAATTTCTGATACCACATAATTGCAACGACGGTAAACCTGCTGATCCTTAGGGGCAACTAATTCTTGCAACATCTGCCTGTTCACATCTCTTAAACTTTTTACTTCCGGATATTTTTGCTGCACCCAGCTCACCCCCTGCTCACATTCCTGCCTGCGGGTATTATAAGCAGAGCTGGCTAATGAATGTTTCACATTGGTATTGAAGAGGACAAGTTTATATCCGTCGAGAACCAAAGGTTTATATGTATAATCCAGCGAACGACAATCGAGTTTGATCACTTGATCTTGCTGCCCAAACATGCTGGCGAACATGTCCATGATACCACATAATACGCCAGAAAAAGTATGCTCTGCCTTTTGAGCGATCTGAACCATTTCGAGCTTACTGATTCCCAGACCGAATAATTCGTTTAATGCAAACACCACCGCACATTCCACAGCTGCAGAAGAAGATAATCCCGCACCAATCGGCACATCCCCATCCAACACCAAATTAAAACCACTTAAATGATGTCCCTTTTTCTGGACTTGATCTACTACTCCTAAGATATAAGTTGACCAATTTTGATTTGGCCTGATATCAGCAAGTGCTATTTCAATGTACTCTTGATAATTGGAGGAGAACAAATGGATTTGTTGATCCTCCCTTTTTGAAATGGCCACATAAATTGATTTGTCTATCGATGCCGGCAATACAAACCCTTCATTATAATCGGTATGCTCTCCTATGATATTGATCCTGCCGGGAGATTGAATAACAATTGGCTCTGTGGCAAATTGCTGATAGAAAATGCTTCTAATCTGAGTCATACTGAACTGTAACTATTTTTTCTGGAGGTATTGTTTGCTGATCTGATCGTAGCGTTTCAGATAGTCATTAGATTGGCCGTCTGGGTTAAAGAATGCCTCCCAGGTATTGAGGGGCTCCCAAATGCAGGTACCCATGCCCTTGCCTTCAGGAAGTTCAAAAGCAATTTTATTTACTTCATCCTTAAATTGGGAATATTCAACTACGATGACCTCTTTATCATATCTTCTGACCAAATCATTCAAATTCGAATTCAAATCAGCTAAAGTTCCATGCCATTTTGGATAATAGGACTGACCGATCACATCGAAGTGTACCCCACGGGCCACCATATTATCTATAAAAAATACAGACTCGTCGTTCTGTCCGCCCAAAGCGATGTGCAGCATCATCACCACTTTCGGATCAACCGATTTTACGGCGGCGGTACCTGATTTAATGAGCTGTGCCAAATAATCGATATTGCTCACACTACCTTCCGGCCAAACAATACCATGGTTAATCTCGTTTCCAATTTGGACCATATCGGGTGTAGTGCCCTGATCTTTCAATTCCTGCATCACTTTCTTGGTAAAATCATATAAAGCTTGCTTGAGCTCCTCCGGATTTAATTTTTCCCAAGCGGCCGGCTTGAATTGTTTTCCCGGGTCGGCCCAATAATCGCTATAGTGAAAGTCTAATAAGAGCTTCATCCCGGCTGCTTTCACCCGTTTCGCCATGGCTTTGGTATAGTTCAAATCGCAGAATCCTTGGCCGGGAGCATAGCCTTTTTCATGAGCTGGGTCATTAAAAATGCGTAAGCGCACATAATTGATCCCATGGTCTTTCATGATCAAAATGGGATCTTTCTGAATACCCTGATCCGAAAATTTAATCCCCTTGGCCTCTAACTCTGGTAGAAAAGAAATATCAGCTCCCAGCATCTTGGTGCTCGACCTCGATTTGGCGGCTTCACCTCTCAATTCATACTTCTTATCGCTCGTACTCAGGGTAGATACATTAGACGGTGAAACTGTTAAAATATCAGTTGATCCTTTCCACAGTCCATCTGCTATTGCTTCGAACTTGATATTCCCCGCGGTTTTACCCGATTGAATAATTACCTGACATTTCCCATTAAACAGACTTCGTTGCCAGGCACCGTCTACACATTTATCAGGTTCATGACTGCTCGGATCTCCGTTGCCAACGCCAATAATTTTCGCATCTCCCGTAAGGATAAATTTAATGAGCTGATTGGCATTGGGCACTTCTCTTCCCTCCTTGTCCACTACACTCACATTAATCACGGCTGCATCCTTGCCATCGGCCAGCATGGTTGTTTTATAAGGAGTAATTACCACTTCGGCAGCCGGACCGGTAGTTTCTACTTGTGCGGTTAATTTTTTACCTTTTTTATAAGCAATGGCTGCTAATTTACCCGGCTCATACAAAACTGACCATTGCAAATGCCCATTACGTGGCATCTGTTTTTTACCCAAACTTTTCCCATTTAAAAACAATTCCACATCGTCGGCATTGGAGTTCACCCAAACATCCATGGCTTGTCCCTCTTTGCCGGGCCAATTCCAATGAGGCGAAATATGCAATACGTCTTTATCGGTCCACCAGCTTTGATAGTAGTAATAAATGTTTTTTGGGAATCCGCACATGTCCATTACGCCAAAATGCGAATTGATATTAGGCCATTTGAATGGGGTGGGTTCTCCTCGATAATCAAATCCAGTCCAGATGAATCCACCTAGCCAAAATTTATTTGGAGCAGCAAGCTGCCACCACTCTTCAGCACGGCTGGCCCACCAGGGAGCAGTGATGTCTTGATCGGGCAGATAAGCTTTCAATGAATCAAGCTGATAAATTCCCCGAGTAGTTACCGTACTCCCCATCTCCGTACCAATAATGGGTTGATTGGGGTGGTCGCGATGATAATCGGCAACGGCAAACTGGCGATAGTTAAATCCTCTAACGGGGATGACTTCGTTTACCCCTTCAAATACATTGGGAACATCGGCCGCATAGGTGCTGGTGCGGGTGGGGTCTAATGCTCGTTGTTTGGCCAATAGGGTTTGAGCAATACGCTTTCCGGTAGAGTTAGTTTGTATCCAACCTTCCTCGTTGCCAATTGACCATAAAAAAACGGAAGGATGATTCCGATCACGTTTAATTAGACGCTCAAGCTGACTCATGTATTCGGGACTGCTATTTAATAAACGTTGTTCATCCATCACCAGCATCCCTAAACTATCGCAGGCTGCTAACAGTTCGGGTGTAGGTGCGTGGTGGCTGGTACGATAGGCATTCACGCCCATTTCTTTTAATAAAGCCACACGATAGTATTGCAAATAATCCGGCAAGGCGCTCCCTACCCCAGCATGATCTTGGTGATTGTTTACGCCTTGCAACTTCACGTATTCGCCATTCAGGAAAAAACCTTCCTTCGGATCCAAACGGATGGTACGGATACCAATGCGTTGTTTTACAGAATCGATCACCTGATCCCCGGATTTAATGATAGAAACGACTTTGTATAAATAAGGATCTTTTAAGCTCCATAAACGCGGATGCAGGAGATGGATCTGCTGCTTAACGGTTGTTTGAGCGTTGGAAGCCAGTTCAACAGCTTGTGGTTTCGTTTGGGCCAGCCTTTTACCATTCCGGTCTGTGAGATATGAATAGATTGTGAAGTTTGCTCCACTCAATTGTTCATTTTGGATGCTGGCTTCAATGTTTATTTGTGCACTCTTATCCTTCACATCCGAATAAACAAACACGCCATTCTGCTCAAAATGGAGGTTGTTAAATTTATTTAGCCATACGTGCCTATAGATCCCGGCCCCCTCATAAAACCAACCTTCGTATTGTGTGGCATCTACTCTTACCGTAATTACATTGTCTTTATCAAATTGGATATAATCGGTAATATCATAAGTTGCCCCCACATAGCCACTTTGATTATTCCCCAGAAAAAATCCATTGACCCAAATGTTGGCATTCCTAAAAATTCCATCAAACTGTATGCTGAAACGACTTCCCGAATCGGCCTTGGCTACGGTAAAATGTTTGCGGTACCAGCCGATACTGGTTTCTGGATACAAACCGCCCACTGGTTTATAGCCGTGCGACTGCACATCAAAATTAGGCGTATTTACAAAAGGTAATTCTACTGCCCAGTCATGAGGTAAATCGAGCGTTCTCCAGGCTTTATCATCAAAATTAATGCCTAGCGCAGTTTGATCTGTTTTGCCTGACTTGGAGAATATGGCTGGAATACCATAATTGAAATCCTTCGAAGGATCACCGGCATGGCCGAAATGAAATTTCCATCCCTCATCAAAATTGATTTTGGTTTGTGACCTTACAAGTAAACTGTTGAACAAAAAAGCAACAAGCAACCATCTCTTAAAGTGAATATGCACGATTGATTCAATTGGTTAAGAGAGCAATTTACAGAAAATCATGAAAGGATAAAGATGCAAACAGAAAGGTTACAAAATAAAAAACCCTCAATATAATTGCTAAGGGTTTTTTAGCCCGTAGGGGAAACACACCTCAGTCATAATGTGCTTTTATAAATGTTTTACAGCACTTTTTTAACAGGACTTCGAACTCATATAGTTCTAAATACTATACAATGAACCTTCATTGAAATATAGAGAATAGAGGAATGACAGTTTCCTTAAAGAATTTTAAATTTGGAAATATTTAATTCATAGATTAACTGATTCATATGAAAGAAATTATTAATATTTTGTTTTTGGTGTGTTTATTTAGTAGTTGCTCCAAAGATAAAACAACACGTCCTGTCCCTATAACTGTAAAATATGAACTAAAATTTAGTACAGGTATCATCGAACCTCCCGCTAGCTTTGGTCCTAGGTCAGCATTTAGAATTACGAAAATTGTGGGAGAAAATGGATTATCAGAATATGTTTACCCTAAAAGTGGAGTTAATTCCTGGGATACTACGTTTACAATTACCAGTAACAAAAGACCATTGGATGTTGGATTTGAAACGACCTTTTATATCTTAGACAAGAAAGGAAGTTCAACTTCTTCTATATACATAAATAATAATAAAGTATTAAGTAAAATCGACACAACGGTACTAATTGGTGGGATGAATCGTGGAGGCGTTGGGACATTCTATTACTCCATCAAAAAATAAATCCATGATAATTAAAACTCTAAAAATAACTATCACCTCCAAGGATAAATCTAGTATTGAAGTTTAATAAATGTTTACTTTGTTTAACCCGTAAAATAAAAAACCTCATCTCTGAAATCAGAAATGAGGTTTTTAGTAGCCCGTAAGCTTCAATTATCGAACCGAACTAAGGTGAAATTACGGGAATTGTATACACTAAGACATATTATACCTATTTATAACGCTAAAAGCAAAAAATAACAAAGGGTGTCAGAGATATTTGAGAAGCAATATCCATCCTATAAGGGAATACAACCTTAATTGTATACTTTCATTAGGAAGAAGGTGTACTGGTTGTAACTACTGCATGGAGAAGATTAGAATATGTTTTTATTCACCTGGTCTTTTTCTTTGCGATTTAAATCACTATTAACATCATTTTCATAGACAATGTTAACTTGTTTCCATTGGGATATATTTATAGCATACCCCTGCTTCCAAAAAGCAGCATAATGACATTTCTCAGCATACACTGCAGTCATTTCATAACCATCTCCCTCTTCGTAAGGGCTTGAGAAGAAATTATACATGTTCGTTGGTTCCCCGTACTTTTCTGTTAAGAGCTTTAAGTATTCTTCATATTGTGCCTTTAAAGAATACCAATTACTTTGTTTTGGTAGGTAAACAGAAAATTTCCAGACTGTTTTAGTCAATGGAGTACTGACAATGTTGATTTCTATATTTTTGCCTGCAGCAACACCTTTCATTGTAACAACATTGTCCGACATTTCGCCGCTTGGAGCAAACCCTTTCGACTTAAATGCAGCAATAACCGTCTCTTTTTTCCCATCAACCTTGACGCCTAAAAATTCTTGACCCAAAAGTGCTGTCGTTGTAAGCACTACTACCATAGTAGTTACAATAATGTTTTTCATTTTACTTTCTTAATCTATTAGCATAAAAATAGTAAACTATTTTTCCAATTTAAAGTGCAAAAGAAGGATATAGACCTTATTTGACTCAAAAAAATCAACAAAAGAATCTTAGTAAATTATTTTTAGTTTTTACTCTTTCTCTAATGAAATCAAATGCTGACTAAAGAACTGTTCAGGATTCTGACTCTTTTTTTGACACATATGGTTTTAAAGAATAATTTGATGGATTATCAAATTGGCACACAAACAATGAACCTAAAAGAATAACAAGTTATAAGTATTTATAATTCAAATAATTTTTCAAATCAATCCCTTGAAACAATTAAAAAATAATAAATTTAGATTAGTCAAATAACTTAAAAACAGAAAAATATGACTAACGATGTATCAACCGTACTATTTATCATTTTAGGAATTCAACTGATTATAATTATTATGTTTTATTTAGTTTTCTCATCAATTGACAAGAACACAAAAAGAACAAACTATCTTTTAAAGTTATTGTATGAGAAAGACGGCACAAAGATGACGAATGAACAAATCAATTCTTTTTACAGGCTTTGATGGATTAGATATAAAAAAATAGAACATGGGAACTTATTATCAAAGACACCAATTACCAGCATTAGAGGGTAATTATAATTTCAATGTTGACGATGAAAAACTGTTTTCATCGGTTTCTATAGTTGTTCAATCTAATTCAAACTTCTATAACCCGGCAATCAAATCTTTGTATAAAACTATAACCTTTGATTACAGCCCAACTTTCGGTTCGAAATTTGTCATAGAGTGTCAAATAGTAAGTTTAGAACCTAATAAAACCAATCTAAAACTGAAGATTAGTAATTCAGATGGGTTACTCACAACGGTTACTCACAATACTGCTGAAAAAATAAAAAGAGAATTTTTGGATTATTTGGAGAACTATATTCAAACGGGTGGTTTGAGTGCTTATAGAAAACAAAACCCATCAGTAAATTATGATAGCGATAATTCTATGATAGTAATTGCATGGATTGCAATTATAATTTTTATAATTTTCGTAATTGGAGTTCTCTCTTAGTATACGTCCTTTAACTTTCAACTTTCTCAATTGGAAAGATATGATGTCTGAAGAATCGTTCAGGGTTATACAAATTTTTAGACGGAAGTGGGGTTAAATCGGCATATACCTTACTACCTGTAATTCCGAATAAATTCATATTCAATCTTGTATTAACTCAAACTCCTTAATTAAAATATTACCCATTAATCCAACCCAATTTTCATTAAATGTAACTATAATCCCTCTTCTTAATTCATTTGCAATTTCTGGATTATCAAAGTAACGCTTTACCTCTCTGAATGTATTACTACCTCCATCAAGGGTAACATATATATCATCCAAGATACCTTTCCTTTATTAATGTGATTTTAACAGTTAGATAAAAACCTTCCCCTTTAGCTTGTTATCTGAAAAGCCCATTTTTGTCCTCATATGCAAAAACAGCTTTTCATAAGGGGATGTATTCTTTATGATTTATCTTCTTTTGATTTTTATAACTAATATATTGATTGAAAAACTAACACTCTTTGCTATTATTGCTATTTTCCACCCATTGCTTGATACAATTCTAATGTTCGTTTAATACTTTTTATTTGTTCCTGTGTTATATTTTTTATATCAAAATATTGTCTACCTATCAGTTTCATTTTAGCTGATTTTGCATTCGCTAAAGCATTTATTAATTCTTTGTCGCTTTCGGAAACACTTTCATCAAACCATTCCCAAATACGTCCACCGTCCCCATTATCAGTTTCTGTGTCCATAGGTACATACTCATATGCTTTCCCATCTATTGAAAATTGCACTTTACTAAAAAACAACCAATCGTCCGAATAGTATTGCATTCTAAATCTAAAATTGCTCGGAATACCATTCTCCGTTTGGAAATAGCAATATAATCCATTTCTATTTGTATATCTTGGAGCTGACTTGGGTGTATACCAGGTTTTTCCTGTTGTAGAAAATTCGTCTTTTTTAATTCTAAAAAATTTCTTCAATTCTTTAATTTTTGCAGAATCAATTTTTGCTGTTTTTTTAAATTCTTCTATTCTCTCTTTTCTGTTATTGTCAACTGCATCTTGAACGCTGTTTTTCATTGAAAATATTCGTTCTTCAATTTCTTTTTCACGTTTAGTTCGGCTTGCAAATAATGTAGTGCTTGTTATGTCTTCACCCTTGTCATTTAAAAGTTTAAAACTTATGGGTGTAGAATATGTCTTACCCATTGATTTATCCATGTACTTTTTAACTTTAACCGAAATACAAAACTTCCGGAATGCTTCCAAGTATGCAGTAGAGTCGTCCTTTGCCATAATAATTGTTTCATCTTTCTCTTTTATTACTGTCCCACCTAAAATACTTTCTTCACTAACCTTCTCTACATACTTATATGTTTTGTCGCAAGAAGTTAAAACAACAACCAGTGTTAAAAAGAGTAAAATGTTTAATTTGTTCATATCTCTTTAATTTTTTGAATTTGTATCGGTTTGTTTGTAGGGCGTCTGACTTTAGACTTGCTACCAACGGCATGTAGCTACACTTGGCTACCACAATAATTTTATTAGGATACTTAATAAAAAGAATTATTTTTTCGTTTTTCTAATTCACTCATGAAATCCTGAAGATTACTCAATATTTCTCTTTGTACACGTAATTGTTCTTTTTCAATTTCAATCCTTTCTTCAATTTTCCAATACCAAAGATTTAATCCTCTTATCAACAGGAAAATACCAATAAGTAAAAAAATAACTAATACAACCCCAAAGAGGGGTTCAGTTGTTGTTCCCATGTTTTAATACTTTTTTAAAATTCTATCGAAAATTTTTAGTTGTGTAATTTGCATTAAGTTCCTTAAGGGATATTGAAATATTAGAAATCACCCTTAAGAGTGACCAAAGTAAAATTGACCCCATAAGGGTACCAATACTTGCAATGAACCCAGATGGGTTAAATACATATTCCTTTTGTGTAAGGGGGTAGTCACGATGGGGAACCGTAATAAAAGAAAGGTAAATAAAGGATAATATGGAAATTCCTATACCAATTAACAAAACAAAGGTTGCAACTCTCCTTAGGTTGTTTTCGTCATTTGTTTCTAAATATTCAATTGTGTCGTCTTTGAGTTTGGTGTAGTCTTGGTTTTCTTTCATGGTTAAATGTTTTAATAGTTAAATCTAATATTATAATCCTTTAACAATCAAGACTTCAATTAACTTTTTGCACGTATGAAACTGGGGGAAGTTTATCAGTGAAAAAATTGAATTTATATTTACTCAAAATCAAGTTGCCATATGAATTTGCACCATAGCAGTCTATCAAGATTTCGTAACACTTAACCTTTTGTGAATCTTCCGGAGTCAACGTATTTAATTGCTCCTGATATAAAGCTCTTCGTTTAACAGTACCATCATATAACTCTTTTTCATACTTATCTAATTTCTTTTTTTGCTCATATTCAGAAATTGCTCTTTGAGCAGATTCTAAATCATTTAATATCCATTGTTTAAATGAAATTGAACTATTTGAAATTTTCATTAGTTTAAAAGAATAAGGGTCCTTGAAACTCTTTTCTACATAATTAGATTTAAACCAACCAAGAGCTTTTTCATTAATCTGCAAACTATCCTTGCTTTCTCTTTGACCAAATGTGAATAATGGGAGTAGAATTAAGATTAGAATTGTTTTTTTCATATTGGGACTTAGTTGTTTTGAGATTGGTGAGATATAGGCTTAGTTAGTATTAAAACAGTATTTGAAAATGAAATATTTCACTTTCTGTATTCAATCTCTCATAAAGTTATGATAAAGTGTATAAATAAAAAAGGCGATTTAATTATTGTAACAAGCACCCAGATAATTGAAAGTTGTCCACATTGATTTTTTCACATAAGCATTTTAACGTGCTTTACATCGAATTATTAAAATCGATACAAGTTTATATTATGCTCTCAATCGAACATTGTAAATCAATACTTACGAAATCAGGCAAATTTTATTCGACTGAAAATATTAAAGCGATAAGAGAAGTATTATATTGCTTAGGAAGATTAGATTACGAGACTTTTAAAAATAAATCCAAACAGGATGAAGAATGCAATAATTTATACCCGAGTTTCTACAGACGAACAGGCTAATAGAGGGTATAGTTTACTGGACCAAAAAAGCAAACTCGAGCAGTTCTGCAAGTTTAATTCCATCGATATTGTTGGTCATTTCCAAGAAGATTTCTCCGCCAAAAATTTTGAAAGACCGAAATTTAGAGAAATAGAGCAATTGATAACTAAAAAGAAGTTAAAAATTGACTACTTTCTTGTTTCAAGATGGGACCGATTTTCAAGAAATATAACTGATGCATTAGCTAAAATCAAACTACTGAAAAGTTATGGTGTAGAGGTTAATGCTATTGAGGGATGGATTGACCCAACAAAACCAGAGAGTAAATTTATGTTAAGTTTTTACTTGACTGCTCCCGAAGTTGAGAATGATAGAAGGGCAATGAATACTGCAAATGGTATGCGAAGGGCGATGAAAGAAGGTCGTTATGTTTCTACCGCTCCTTTTGGTTATTCTTTTACTGATGACGCACTTAATAAGCGGATTTTAATTCCAAATGAGAAAGCCATTCTTATCCGAAAAGCGTTCGAACTATATTCACAAGGTATCTACGAGAAAGAGGAAGTTAGAAAAATGCTAATACCCGAAGGTATGAGCTTGAAAAAATCAGCCTTTAATAAAATGTTTCATAGATATGTTTATGCTGGATATGTAGTGGTCCCTGCATTGGGGGATGAGGATATGCAAATTGTAAAGGGGGTACATGATAGTATTGTTCCCGAAGAACTATTCAATAGAGTACAACAAATTAGCCTAAAAAAATCAAAAATAACTCTAAAATCAGTCAAGGTTAACGAACTATTACCTCTAAGGGGTTTCCTGGTTTGTCCTAAATGTAGTACTAATTTAACAGGAAGTGCTTCAAAAGGTAATGGTGGAAAATACTATTACTACCATTGTCAACCTGGTTGTAAAGAAAGACATTCTGCAAATAAAATTCATTCGGCTTTTGAAAGCTACTTAGAGAGTTTGAAGGTTCAACCAGAAATCATAGAGCTATATTTAGCAATTATAAAGGATATTTTCGAAACGAGCGAGGGAAATAGACAAGATGAAATAAGAAAGTTAGATGAAGATATTGTTAAATGTCGTGAAAATCTAAATAAGGCTACTGAACATTTGATTCAAGGCACAATAGACAAGGATACATTCCGTAATTACAATGAGAAAACAAAGAGAAATATCGCGACTTTGGAATTAAGGATTAGTGAAATTGAACATCAAGAGAGTGGGTATGACAAATACTTAAAATACGGCATCACACTTATTGGAAACATTAAGGAATACTACAAAAATTCAACAATTGAAATAAGGAAGAAGCTGCTTGGTTTGATATTTACCGAAAAATTAATTTACGAGAACTCAAATTATCGAACCAATGGGGACAATGAGATAATCAATCTTATTTATGGTTTAAATGAATTTTTTGTAGGAAAAACAATGAAAAAAGGTCAGAGTAAATCTGACCTTTCCCTTATGGTAGCCCGTAGGGGAATCGAACCCCTGTTTCAAGAATGAAAATCTTGCGTCCTAACCCCTAGACGAACGGGCCATTATATCAGTTAAGTTCTATTTAACTCAACTTGGTAGCGGGGGCCAGACTCGAACTGACGACCTTCGGGTTATGAGCCCGACGAGCTACCAACTGCTCCACCCCGCACTCTCTACAATTTATTGGCATTGGCGACAATATGCCTTGCTTTTAAATTGGACTGCAAAGATATATTTCGTTTCTTTGCAGTCCAAATCTTTTTCAAAAAAAATTCCATGTCGCATAAGGCCGGTTTTGTGAGTCTCATCGGGAAACCGAATGCGGGTAAATCTACCCTGATGAACGCTTTGGTGGGCGAGAAAATGTCTATCGTTACTTCTAAAGCGCAAACCACCCGACACCGTATTTTAGGAATTGTAAATGAACCGGAATATCAGATCATTTTTTCAGACACTCCGGGCGTCATCAAGCCCCATTATGGATTGCAGGAATCGATGATGAGTTTTGTAAACGGTTCCTTGGTTGATGCAGATCTGATTTTATTTGTTACCGATATTAACGAGCGCTACGACGAAAACGATGTTTTGGAGCGCCTGCAAAAAACCGCTTCGCCGGTGGCAGTCATTATCAATAAAATTGACAAATCTGACGAAGAAAAAGTAAAAGAGAAAATCAGCTACTGGCAAGAGACCCTTAACCCGGAAGCCATTTTTGCGGTTTCGGCTCTTCATGAACATAATGTGGCTGCCGTGATGCAATTCATTTTAGACCGCCTGCCCGAACATCCGGCCTATTACGATAAAGACACCCTCACCGACCGAACCGAACGTTTTTTTATATCGGAAATGGTTAGGGAAAAGATATTCAAACTGTACGACAAAGAAATTCCGTACAGTACAGAAGTGATTGTGACCTCCTTTAAAGAAGAAGGAAAATTAATACGAATTGCCGCCGAAATCATTGTTGAACGCGATTCGCAAAAAAACATCCTGATTGGCAAAAGTGGAGAGATGATAAAAAAAGTAGGCACCTATGCCCGACAGGACATTGAAGAATTTTTACAGAAAAAAGTATTCCTGGAGTTATTTGTAAAGGTGATTGCCGATTGGCGAAACCGGAAAAATTACCTAAAGACCTTTGGATACGAAAACTAATACACCATGAGCAATTTAGTAGCCATCGTAGGGCGCCCAAATGTGGGCAAATCAACCCTCTATAATCGTTTAACAGAAAGCCGTAAGGCAATTGTAGACGATATGAGCGGCGTTACCCGCGACCGCCACTACGGCGTGGCAGAATGGCTAGGCAAACCTTTTACGGTGGTAGATACCGGCGGTTATGTGGCCTACTCTGAAGATGTTTTTGAAACAGCCATCCGCGAACAGGTTAGCATAGCGATAGAAGAAGCTACCGTGATTATTTTCATGGTTGATGTTACCACCGGAGTCACCGATCTGGATGATGAGATCGCGAATATACTTCGCCGTAGTAAAAAACCGGTGTTTGTGGTTGCCAATAAGGTCGATAATAATAACTTGCGCAACGATGCAGCTGTATTTTACAGCTTCGGATTGGGTGAAATTTACCTGATTTCTTCCATGACCGGCTCCGGGACCGGCGAATTACTGGATGAGGTGGTCAAACATTTCAGTGAAGCTGAAGAAACCGAAAATACCTTACCCAAGTACGCCATTGTTGGTCGCCCAAATGTTGGGAAATCATCACTCATTAATGCGCTCATCGGTAAAGAGAGGAATATTGTAACGCCCATTGCCGGTACCACCCGCGACTCTATCCATATCCACTATAATCAGTTCGGTCACGAATTTATGCTGATTGATACAGCTGGGCTGCGTAAAAAAACCAAGGTTAAGGAAAACATCGAGTTTTATTCGGTGATGCGTACCATCAAAGCCCTGGAAGAAGCTGATGTGATAATTTTGATGATTGATGCCGTAGAAGGGATCGAATCACAGGATATCAACATCTTCCATTTGGCCGAAAAAAACAAAAAAGGGGTAGTGATTCTCGTAAATAAATGGGATTTAATTGAAAAAGATCACAAAACCACCAAAGTTTTTGAGGAACAAATCCGACAAAAAATAGCACCTTTTACCGACGTGCCCATCGTTTTCACTTCGGTAGTTGAAAAACAAAGAATTTTTAAGGCCATCGAAGCTGCATCCAAAGTTTATGAGAACAAGTTCAAGAAGATTCCAACTTCCAAACTAAACGATGTAATGCTGCCAATCATCGAAAATTATCCACCTCCGGCAACTAAAGGGAAATACATTAAAATTAAGTATGCCACACAGATCAGCGGCAGTTCACCCATGTTTGCCTTTTTCTGTAACCTGCCGCAATACATCAAAGATCCCTACAAACGTTTTGTAGAAAACAAACTCAGGGAAAACTTCGATTTTAGCGGCGTGCCGATACAGATTTATTTCCGCCAGAAATAATTGTGTAAATTTCGGGGATGAAAAACACCACCGAACAAGACTCTAATTTCCAGAACCTCGATCAAATGACTGTGACCGAAATCCTTCGTGGCATCAACCAGGAAGATCAAACGGTACCCCATGCGGTGGAAGAATCCCTTCCGCAAATAGAAGCACTGGTTGAGCAAATTGTAGCCAAAATGAAAGCTGGTGGTCGTTTGTTTTACATCGGTGCCGGTACCAGCGGCCGCTTGGGAATTGTAGACGCCTCCGAATGTCCACCCACCTATGGCGTACCTTTCGACTGGGTAATCGGCATCATCGCCGGAGGCGATAGGGCTATTCGGAAGGCGGTAGAATTTGCAGAAGATAATGAAGAACAAGCCTGGAAAGATCTGCAGGAATATCAAATCTCTGACAAAGATGTTTTGGTAGGCATTGCGGCTTCAGGTCGTACTCCATATGTGATTGGTGGTTTACAAAAAGCCAAACAAGCCGGCTTGGTAACGGGTTGTATCGTATGCAACGACGGCAGTCCGGTGGCCGCTGCAGCCGACTATCCCATCGAAGTAGTGGTTGGCCCCGAATTCGTAACCGGCTCTACCCGTATGAAAGCAGGAACCGCTCAAAAATTGGTTTTAAACATGATCAGCACTTCGGTGATGATTCAACTGGGTCGGGTGAAAGGCAATAAAATGGTCGATATGCAATTGAGCAATCACAAATTGGTTAACCGGGCCATCCGCATGCTGATGCAGGAAACAGCTATGGACCAGGCATCGGCCGAAAAATATATTCAGCAGTACGGCAGCGTAAGGAAAGCCATGGAAGCATTTAGGAAAGGAGCTTGAGATGCATGAGATTGAACCTTATTACCGTTGGCGAGATGATTATATAGCCGCCGAAGACGAGCGATCTCCTTTTTACGAGACACAGTACAACGAGTTTCATTTCGATAAACAGATTTACAATTACCTCATCCACCCACAGTGGGACGATTTCGGCTCACAAACCTTATACCTTAAAGTAATATTTGCCGACTACGAGCATGGCTACGCCATTATCGAATTCATCGGCGAATGGAACGATGCCATCCACAACGACATCATGACCCTCAAACGGGAGATTTTGGAATTAATGATGGATGAAGGCATCAATAAGTTCATCCTAATTGGTGAAAATGTGCTCAATTTTCATTCTTCAGACGATCTCTACTATGAAGAATGGTTTCAGGATGTGGAAGATGGCTGGATTGCCGGTATCAATTTCCGCGAACATGTGATCGAAGAATTCAAACGCAATAACATTGATTATTACATCAATTTTGGCGGGAGTTTAGACGATTTAAGCTGGCGTGGGCTGAAACCGATGCAGTTGTTCAAAAAAGTAGAAGAACAATTAACGAAGCGCCTCAATTGACAACAAAGAATTGTATGAGATTTTCATCCATTATATTGATCGTGATTTTTTTTAACATTTCCTGTTCAAAAAAAGTCGAAAACAGCCCTTTGGTGAACTTGAATCAATTGGAGATCAAAGGAACCGACCTTTCGAATCTACCCGAAGTGAGGCAAAGCGGAGTATCCTGCTACAATGACCAAAATCAAATTGAAGATATGCTTTTGACATTAAAGAAAGCAGGGGTAAATACCATAAGATTACGAATTTGGGAAAGCCCAAATACCCCAAATTCAAGCTTTAATTCAGTTAAAAGTCTGTCGAATGAAATAAAAAGCATGGGTTTAAAGGTGATGATCACCATTCATTATTCTGATAGCTGGGCAGACCCTGCAAAGCAAACCAAACCGGCAAAGTGGCGGGGTGTTTCATTCAATCAATTAAAGGATAGTGTGTATAATTACACACAAAGAATAGTAAGAGAGATTGATCCAGAATATGTACAGATTGGAAACGAAATTAACAACGGTTTTCTTTGGCCAGAGGGGAGCATAACCAATTTTCAACAAATGAAAGAGCTTTTGCAGAAGGGGATTAGCGCAGTAAGAGCGACCAATAAGAAAACCAAGATCATATTGCATTATGCCGGTTTTGAAAATGCAAATGCATTTTATTCAAATAACTCAGACTTAGATTATGACATTATTGGGTTGAGTTACTATCCCATGTGGCATGGGAAAAGTTTACCAGATTTGAAAAAATCATTAATTACCATTTCTAATACACAGAACAAATCCATATTCATCGCTGAAACCTCCTATCCATTTACGCTGGGCTGGAACGATTGGACCAATAATATACTTGGCCTAAACTCTCAGCTGCTAATGCCATATGAAGCAAGCCCTAAAGGCCAAAAAGACTACTTGAGTAGTATTATCAATCTAGTAAAAGAAGTCCCAAAAGGCATTGGCTTTTGTTATTGGGGCGCAGAACTCATTAGTTATAATGGCGCCAAATCAACAAATGGATCAACTTACGAGAATCAAGCATTTTGGGATTTTAACAATAAAAGTTTACCCGTATTGGAATGTTATAAACAATAAGTTTAATGATATTCTTCAGTACAGTATCTCATTCAATAAAATCTGATTAATTCATAAGTACATCCATTTGCAAAACAGCAATAAAAATTGCATTTTTGTACTGCTTATAGAGAAAGACGGAGGGAATAGACCCTACGAAGTCTTAGCAACCTGTACCCACAAGGTGCTACATTCTATCCCGAGAGGGAAAAGATAAGCGACAGTCAGTTCCACCGACTTCTCGTAAAATAAGCGCCCAGATTGATGAGTTTACGAGAAGAATTACAACAACGAATTTTAGTGATTGATGGTGCCATGGGCACCATGATACAGCGTTATCAGCTTAGTGAAGCAGATTTTCGTGGCGAACGCTTTAAGGATCATCCCTCTGATTTAAAGGGGAATAATGACCTGCTGAATCTCACCCGACCAGATGTGGTGAAGGCCATCCATGCCGAATACCTGAAAGCCGGGGCAGATATTATTGAGACCAACACCTTCAGTACCCAGCGGATTTCACTGGCCGATTACCAGATGGAGCCCTTGGCTTATGAATTGAGTTACGAAGGTGCTCGTCTGGCCCGTGAGGTAGCTAATGAATTTACTCAAAAAAACCCGTCTAAACCGCGTTTTGTAGCAGGTGCCATCGGCCCAACCAACCGTACCGCTTCCATTTCGCCCGATGTGAACGACCCGGGCTACCGTGCCGTTACTTTCGATGATTTAGTGGAAGCATATTTGGAACAAGTGAAAGGATTGGTGGATGGCGGCGTGGATGCTTTACTGATTGAAACAATTTTCGATACCCTCAATGCGAAGGCGGCCATCTTTGCGATCAAGAAATATGAAGTTGAATTAAAACAGGTCGGAAAACTAAAAGCCGAGCGCCTCGAGATCATGATCTCTGGTACCATTACCGATGCCAGCGGCCGTACCCTCTCCGGACAAACCGTAGAAGCCTTTTTAAATTCATTGAATCATGCCGACTTATTGAGCATCGGTTTGAACTGTGCATTAGGTGCCAAAGAAATGCGGCCACATATTCAGGAACTTTCTGAAAAAGCCGCTTGTTTTATATCAGCCTATCCCAATGCCGGATTACCTAATGAATTTGGCGCCTACGATGAGCAGGCACATGAAACTGCCCATTTAGTAGAAGATTTCATGAAAGCGGGATTGGTGAATATTGTGGGCGGATGCTGCGGCACCACCCCTGATCACATCGGATGCATTGCCGAAAAAGCCAAAAACCATTCACCAAGAAAACCAGCCCATCCCGAAAAATACTTACGCTTAAGCGGATTAGAATCGCTCACACTTACGCCCGAAACCAACTTTGTAAATATTGGTGAAAGGACCAACATTACCGGTTCACCCAAATTTGCCAAACTCATTTTGAGCGGCGATTATGAAGGTGCTTTAACCGTAGCACGCCAACAGGTAGAAGGCGGAGCACAGGTAATTGACGTAAACATGGACGAAGGCATGCTCGATTCGGAAGCGGCCATGACCAAATTCCTAAACCTGATTGCTTCCGAACCTGATATTTCTAAACTGCCGATCATGATCGATTCCTCCAAATGGAGTGTAATTGAATGCGGATTGAAATGTTTGCAAGGAAAAGGAATCGTCAATTCCATCTCTTTAAAGGAAGGCGAGGAAATATTTAAGGAACATGCCCGTAAAATTTTAAGATACGGTGCGGCAGTCGTGGTCATGGCATTCGATGAACAAGGCCAGGCCGATTCCTTGGATCGACGCATCGAAATCTGTCAAAGATCTTATAATATTTTAGTGAACGAAGTCGGATTCCCGGCCCAGGACATCATTTTCGATCCTAATATTTTAACAGTTGCCACCGGATTAGAAGAGCATAACAATTATGCAGTCGATTTTATCGAAGCTACCCGATGGATCAAACAAAACCTGCCGCTGGCCAAAGTAAGTGGCGGTGTTTCCAATATTTCCTTCTCCTTCAGGGGAAATAACGTGGTTCGCGAAGCCATGCACTCTGCCTTCTTGTACCACGCCATCAAAGCCGGTCTGGATATGGGTATTGTGAATGCCGGAATGCTCGAGGTTTACGAGGAAATTCCGAAAGATTTATTGGAGCTGGTGGAAGATGTTTTGCTCAACCGACGTCCCGATGCCACGGAAAGATTGGTGGAGTTCGCTGAAACCATCAAAACCAGTGGAAAGGTGATCGTAAAAGATGAAGCCTGGCGCAATGCTCCGGTAGAGGAACGACTGTCGCATGCACTGGTAAAAGGTATCATTGATGACCTCGATGAAGATGTGGAAGAGGCTCGCCTCAAATACCCCAAACCTCTGGAGGTGATTGAAGGGCCGCTGATGGCCGGTATGAATGTAGTAGGTGATCTGTTTGGTGAAGGAAAGATGTTCCTACCGCAAGTAGTTAAATCTGCCCGGGTAATGAAAAAAGCGGTGGCCTACCTGCAGCCTTTCATTGAAGCTGAGAAAAATGGTGTACAGCAGACTGCCGGAAAGATCCTGTTGGCTACCGTAAAAGGCGATGTGCACGATATCGGCAAAAACATTGTGAGTGTGGTGCTGGCTTGCAATAATTTCGAAATCATAGATTTAGGCGTAATGGTACCCGCCCAAGAGATCATCCGCAGGGCGAAAGAAGAAAAGGTTGACATCATCGGCTTAAGCGGACTCATCACCCCTTCGCTCGATGAAATGGTGCACCTGGCTAAAGAAATGGAACGCGAAGGGTTCAACATCCCGCTGATTATAGGCGGAGCTACCACTTCCCGCATCCATGCAGCAGTCAAAATTGCCCCGCAATATTCCGGACCAACCGTTCACGTGCTGGATGCCTCCCGAAGCGTAACGGTTTGCAGCAACCTCCTCAACGAAAAAAATCGCGATAGCTATACCAAAGAAATTAGAGAAGATTACGCCAAAACCAGGGAAACACACCTCCAAAAGCAGTTGGAAAAACCTTATACCAAATTGGCTACAGCTCAGGCAAAAAAATATCCCATCGATTGGACAAGGTACCAAGCGGCCCAACCGAAATTTTTAGGCACCAAAGTTTTTGAAGATTTTCCGCTGGAAGACCTCGTTCCTTATATCGACTGGACCCCATTCTTCCATACCTGGGAATTGAGAGGCAGTTACCCGAGAATTTTGAAAGATGAAATAGTAGGCCAAGAGGCTGCCAAACTTTTCGAAGATGCACAGGTCTTGTTAAATCGAATCATCGACGAAAAATTGTTAAAAGCTAAGGGAGTAATTGGTTTTTGGCCCGCAAACGCGGTTAATGATGATTTGGAACTGATGACTGAGAACTCAAGACTGAGGACTCTCCATTTCCTCCGTCAGCAAGCTGAGAAACCTGCTGAAGAACCTTATTACAGTCTGGCAGATTTTGTAGCACCCAAAGAGAGCGGGAAAAACGATTTTATCGGTGCTTTCGCGGTAACCACCGGTATTGGCTGCGACGAATTGGTGGCTCAGTTTGAAGCACAAAACGACGATTATAACAGCATCATGGCAAAGGCACTTGCCGACCGACTGGCAGAAGCTTTTGCCGAAAAAATGCATGAACTGGTGCGTAAAGACTATTGGGGCTATGCCGCAGATGAAAACCTGGACAAAGAAGAACTCATCAAAGAAAAATACCGTGGCATACGTCCGGCACCGGGTTATCCGGCCTGCCCCGATCACACCGAAAAACAGACCTTGTTTGAATTACTAGATGCAGAAAAAGCCATTGGACTTTCATTGACCGAAAGTTTTGCCATGCATCCTGCGGCAGCCGTAAGCGGTTATTATTTCGCCCATCCAGAAGCCCGTTATTTTGGATTAGGAAAAATCAGTCGCGATCAGGTAGAAGATTACGCCAAAAGAAAAAATATCCCACTAGCAGAGGCCGAAAAATGGCTTAGCCCGAATTTAGCTTATTGATATGAAAATCACCGAACACATCCAAAACGCCAAAGGCAAAACTCTCTTTTCTTTTGAGTTGCTGCCGCCAGTTAAAGGAAATAGCATCAATGGTATTTACGATGCCATCGACCCCCTTATGGAATTCAACCCGCCTTTTATCGATGTGACCTACCATCGCGAAGATTATATTTACAAAGAGCGTGAAGATGGGCTGCTGGAAAAGGTATCCTACCGCAAGCGCCCGGGAACGGTGGCCATTTGTGCGGCCATCATGAACCGCTACAAAGTAGATGCGGTACCACACCTCATCTGCGGTGGTTTTACCAAAGAAGAAACCGAAAACGCTCTCATCGACCTCCAATTTTTAGGGATTGATAACGTATTGGTGTTGCGGGGAGATGCCCGTAAAGCGGATGCTGCTTTTGTACCCACCCCCGGAGGACACAGTCACGCTACTGGTTTGTTAAAACAAGTGATGGACATGAACCAAGGCAAATACCTCCACGAGGATCACGATCATACCTACAAAACCGATTTTTGTATCGGTGTTGCAGGGTATCCAGAAAAGCATTTCGAATCGCCAAATCTAAAAACTGATTTCAAATACCTGAAGAAAAAGGTAGAATTAGGTGCCGGTTTCATCGTAACCCAGATGTTTTACGATATACAGAAATACAAAGATTTTGTGGCGATGTGTCGCGAAAACGATATCCATGTGCCTATCATCCCGGGGCTGAAACCCATCACCTCATCTAAGCAATTGGTGAGTCTGCCGAAGATGTTCCATATCGACATTCCCGTAGCTTTAAGCGAAGCCGTAAGCAAATGCAAAAGTGAAGCCGAAGTTAAAGAAGTTGGTATTGAATGGATGATTGCCCAGTGCAAGGAACTCATCCAAATTGGGGCTCCGGTACTCCATTTCTACACCATGAGTAATCCCGGTCCGACCAAACGTATCGCGGAAGCTATTTTTTAAGCCGTTGGCCTAAGATTTTTGTAATTTAGGCCTTACATGAAAGGGCTTGTCATCAAATCAACCGGGAGCTGGTATCAGGTATTAAGCGATACCGGACAGCGTGTGGATTGCCGTATTCAGGGTAAATTCCGGTTGAAAGACATCAAAACGACCAACCCCATTGCCGTGGGTGACCGGGTGGAATTTGAATTAGAGCCCGAGCTCGAAACCGGCGTAATCACCCAACTCGAGGAACGCAAAAATTACATCATCCGTAAGTCGGTCAACCTGAGCAAACAGGCGCAAATCATCGCTGCCAACCTCGATCAGGCATTTTTGATCGTGACTTTGGCTTCTCCGAGAACCTCCCTAGGTTTCATCGATCGCTTCCTGGTTACTGCCGAAGCATACGACATTCCAGCGAGTCTAATCTTCAATAAACTGGATCTGTTCAGTGATGAGGGACTCGAAATTCTGGCCGAGTACGAGCAAATCTATACCGATCTGGGCTATCCCTGCTACCACGTTTCCGCAAAGGAAGGGAAAAATATCGAGCAAATTAAAACCCTATTGAAGGATAAGGTCACGCTCATCAGCGGGCATTCAGGGGTGGGGAAATCAACGCTCATCAACGCCATTTTACCGGAGGCTGAAGTGAAAACCGGTGCCGTTTCGGACTGGAGCGATAAAGGTCAGCACACCACTACCTTTGCCGAAATGTATAGTTTACCTTTCGGCGGATACTTGATCGATACCCCGGGCATTCGCGAATTGGGTGTTTTTGATATTGAACCGCAGGAGCTGGGCCGACTTTTCCCCGAGTTCAGAGAACGGATGGGCGATTGCCGCTTCCACAATTGCAGACACATAAACGAACCTGGCTGTGCGGTTTTAACCGCCCTTGAAAATGGTGAAATTGAGCCTAGCCGTTACGATTCTTACTTGAGCATTTACCACGGAAACGAGACAAGAAACTAATTATGAGAGCCGTTATTCAAAGAGTCAGCCACGCTTCCTGTACTATAGAAGGACAAATTACCGGACAAATTGAAGCTGGATTTTTGGTGCTCCTGGGCGTAGAAGAAAATGACAGCCAGGAAGACGTCGTTTGGCTAGCACAGAAAATTGCGAACATGCGCATTTTTTCGGACGAGGACGGGCAAATGAACCGTTCATTGGCAGATATCGGTGGCCGAATTTTGCTCATCTCCCAGTTCACCTTATTTGCGCAAACCAAAAAAGGCAACCGACCAGGTTTCATTAGGGCTGCCCGGCCGGATAAAGCTATCCCGCTGTATGAATTCATGCAGGCGGAACTGGAAAAACTGACCGAAAACAAGGTAGAAACCGGCATTTTTGGCGCCGATATGAAAATTAGTTTATTGAACGATGGTCCGGTGACCATCCTCATCGATACCCAAAATAAGGAATAATAATGACCATTGCCGAAGCACAAAAAACCGTAGATGAGTGGATAAAAACCAAGGGCATCCGCTATTTCAACGAATTGACCAATACCGCCATCCTGATGGAGGAAGTGGGCGAAGTGGCCCGCATCATGGCCCGCAAGTACGGAGAGCAATCTTTCAAAAAATCAGATGAGGAAGTCAACCTGGCTGATGAAATGGCTGATGTACTATTCGTATTGATCTGCCTGGCCAACCAAACCGGCATTGATTTAACTCATGCTTTACAGCAAAACCTCGAGAAGAAAACCAAACGCGATACAGAAAGGCATCGGAATAACGAAAAACTGAAATAGTTATTCTACATATTGAGTTTGAGAATCCTTTGTATACCAAATATTACCAATGGATTTAAGATAATATGCATGATCGTCAACACGTTTTTTATTGGTCACCTTTATTTCAAGCAAATTTGGGTTGTTTTTGGTTACACAAGTTCTTGGAAGGCCATTATTAGCAGTACCCTTAATGTTTAGATAAGTTAATTTATTATTATCTGCCATAAGCACATTCAATTTGGGATTTTTACTTAAATCGAGATATTCAATGAAATTACCACCTTTATCGCTATTTAATAGCGACTCACCTGCCCCTATCCACAAGTCTACCAAATTTGGGCACATACTAACATCCAGAGCGGTTAACCGATTGGCCCATAAATAAACTTTCTCAAGCTTTTTATTTTTCGTCAAGTCTATAGAAATAAGACCCTTAGTAGTACCATATGGAGTAGTAGGTCCCGAACTATTTTGAAAAGTGATCTCAACCAATTCCGTGTTTTTTGAAATATCAATGGTGGAGATATCGCAATCTGAGATACAAAGATTTGTGAGCTTCGTATTTTGGGTAACGTCCAGAGTTTTAAGATCAGAGTTTTTATAAACACTGAGATTTTTTAAATTTTTGAAGGCCTGAATCCCGGTCATATTGGTAATTCCGGCCCGATCTAAAAACAATTGTTCAATGTACATGATGTTAACAGTCCTCACCTTTGCGTCTAAAATGGTATCTAATTTTCTTTCGATGAGCGCCTTTTCAAAATTCTGATCAGGAATATCAGTAAATACAGGTATGGCCTCTTGTTTTACTTCAGGTTTTTCGGGAACAGATGATTTAGTAGCAAGCTCTGACTTTGAGCAGTCTTGAAATAAAAGTGCCAGAATAATTACATAAATGTATTTCATAAGGATTAAATTATTTTTTGATGAATAGGTTCAGAGTTTGACATATCATTGGTATGGTAGATGTAGGGACTTAGAGTGAGCGCAGTTAAAGGTTCATCTCGGCATTTAGCATAAACTACTTCTCGTTGAGTTACTAAAGTATTTAGAGGCGATTAACATTTGGTTGAAGCAAAAAAATGTATAAACATGTGGTTTTAAGAAGAGTGTTGGGTTGCATTGAATAACTGTTTTAATTGTGATGTGCTAACTTCAGTCAAAAAAATCAATAAATTAGCCCATAAATAGCCCATAAATGAACGCATCGGATTTAGAACTACTGAAATTAGAACTAGAAAAGAAAATGGGAGGTGGAATCGAATCTCAAAAGGATTTGAAACTACTTCAAAACGCTATTGAAGTTTCTGTAAACAAGAAGCTTGGCTTTAATACCCTTAGAAGGTTTTTTTCGTTTCTAAAATCTGGCAAACCAAATAACAACACCCTTCAAACACTGTGTGAGTTCTGCGGGTACCCATCTGTAGCCGAATTTCAAATAAAGTGTAGAAAGAATATAGATTGGTATTTATGGAAACAGGTTTACAGAATCGAAAATGAGAATCTTATCTCAAAAAATGACCTCCAATGGTTGTTGGCGCAACAAAAACACCCAGATTTTATTCATTTCTTGTCTAGTGTTTTAACTGCAAATTTCCGCTCGAAAAACACAAACAACCTAAAACTGCTGTTAAGTAATGAAAATCGTATAGTCATAAAGTACGAAGACCAAATTAAGTTGGCATCTTCATTAGGTTTATTATTTAGAAAAATAGACCTTGAAGATTTTCTCTTCCTATTTAATTCAACGCAGTTAAATCAGTTTTATACTTTTTTGTTTATTGATTACTCCGAGATAAATGGAACATACGGCAAGGTAATAAACTACTTGATTGACAAAACGAAGTCGGTAGCAAGTGATTATCTGTTTATCAGTCTGATCTTCGAATATCATAGGTATTTAAAAGGAGAAAAAGAGATCAAAATTATTTCGAATCAATTTAATGAAACCGAAATCCATCCACTTTTATTGGGACGATGGACCGGCTATCAATTGATTTCAAAGCCATTTATAATGGAAGAAGAAAAATTCATATTCAGCCTGGCAAAAAAACATAAAGCAAAAAACCAATTTTTTTATGAACTGTTCCCAGCCTGTATTTTAACTAAGAGAATAAGTCTATTAGAGAAAATAATCGATAAATATTACGAAGAATTATTTGAAAACACCAATTGGGTGACCTACACCGAGAATTGTATTTATTTGATAGGGTATTGTTTTGTGAATATCGCGAATGATCGGCCACATCAAGGATTCAAGAACCTAGAATTCATTAACTTCGACCATGTTTTAGACTCTTACAAAGAATACATTAAATTGTTTTATTTAATCGCTCACTACCAAGCAGAATTAAAAATTGGCTCTGATGAAAATCTGCTGAACTTAGAAAAAGAATATACAAGTCTAGCGAAAAAGATGGGATTCAAAAGATTTGACCAAGATTTGCTTAAAAACTATTTCGACAATACTAGTTTCACCAAGCGATCCCCATCCAAAACAGGAATAGCATCGATCAGATCTATTTGAAGGCAAAAAGCAATATCGGCCTCAATTTTTAATTCTTTCAGGCGTTCGCTGTGCGATGTTTTCTTCAAAAATTCATCCAGATTACCCTGTGCCATTTGATAAAGATCGGCAGACAAGATGGCTGAATCATCGAACTTGTAGCCTTCGTTTTGCAGCTGGTAAGCCACCGCTCCGGCAAACAAAGTATCTTCCAGGTTCACTTTATTTTTCCAAGCGGCACATAAGAGCAAAACATCATGTGGCTGGTTTTTCAACCAATGGCTCAAAGCGCTGAGATTCAAAAAAGAACCAATCAACACCTTGCGGGCTTCCCGACTTTTATTAATGGCATGAGTACCGTTGGTGGTAGTGACCACTACGGTTTTGCCACTAACTTTTTCGGCAGTATAGGAAAAAGGTGAATTGCCAAAATCAAAACCTTCCACCACTTCGCCATTGCGCTCGGCAGCCAGCAAATAATCGGTGTGCTCATAAGAACGGCAGGCGTCCACCGTAGCCACCGGAATAATGGCCTCGGCTCCGTTGGCAATGCCATAGCACATGGAAGAAGTGGCCCGAAAAATATCGATCACCACCACCAGGCTATCTTTAATATCGTAAAGGTGTAATAAGGCAGGACTAAGGCAAACCTCCAGTTTTTTTTGCTGCATCTTAAGCTTTATAGAACGGGAATTTCACCACTTGGGCTTTCACCAGCTGTTCACGGATTTTGATAAAAATTTCGCTGTCTTCTTTGGCAAAATCGGTGGCTACATAACCAAGACCAATGGCTTTTTGTAAAGATGGCGATTGAGTTCCTGAAGTTACTTTACCAATGGTATTTCCAGTTGGGTCACAGATCTCATAATCATGACGTGGAATACCGCGTTCCAACATTTCAAAACCGACCAATTTGCGCTTGACGCCGTCCTGCTTTTGAGCCGAAAGATTGGCCGAGTTCACAAAATCTTTCGTGAATTTGGTGATCCAACCCAGGCCGGCTTCTAATGGCGAAGTGGTATCGTCGATATCATTACCGTACAAGCAAAAACCCATTTCCAGGCGCAAAGTATCGCGGGCACCTAAACCGATGGGCTGAATACCAAATGGCGCACCGGCTTCGAAAATGGCCTTCCAGATCACATCAGCATGCTCATTGTCAAAATAAATTTCGAAACCGCCAGCACCGGTATAGCCCGTAGCCGAGATCAATACATTATCTACTCCGGCAAATTTGCCTTTCTGAAAAGTATAGTATTCCATAGCCGACAAGTCAATATCGGTCAAGCTTTGCAAGGCCTGAGCGGCATTAGGTCCCTGAACGGCCAATAAGGAAGTACGGTCCGAAATGTCTTTCATGTCCACACCATACGAATTATATTTTGAGATCCAGTCCCAGTCTTTTTGAATATTGGAGGCATTTACCACCAGCATGTAAGTCTTTTCGTCGATGCGGTATACCAGCAAATCGTCTACAATACCGCCCTGCTCGTTTGGCAGGCATGAATACTGGATCTTCCCGTCATATAATTTGGATGCATCGTTAGATGTCACCTTTTGAATCAAATCTAATGCGCCCTCCCCTTTTAAGATGAACTCACCCATGTGACTCACATCAAATACGCCCACAGCTTTGCGTACGGTTTCGTGTTCCACATTGATACCGGCATATTGCACTGGCATGTTGTATCCGGCAAAAGGGACCATTTTGGCACCTAAGGCGATATGAGTTTGGGTTAAGGCGGTGTTTTTCATTTTACTTTATTTGAGGCGAAATTAAGAAAAAAGCGCTTAGCGATTTATTGAAATAATGTCAACTGTGGATCGGTCACTTTAAAAGAACGACGATGGTAAGGGGAAAAACCGTATTGAAGTACTGCTTCACGGTGTTTAATGGTTGGGTAACCTTTATTGCTGGACCAATCGTATTGTGGGTATTGAACGGCGATACGCTCCATAAAATCATCCCGGTAGGTTTTAGCCAATATGGAAGCTGCTGCGATGGAGAAATACTTGCCATCGCCTTTAATAATACATTGATGGGACAAATCCTGGTATTTTTTAAATCGGTTGCCATCTACTAAGATGAACTCAGGTTTGGTTTTTAAGGTATCTAAAGCCCGGTGCATAGCTAAAAAAGAGGCTTGCAAAATATTGATGCGATCGATCTCTTCATGATCTACCTGCGCAACTGCAAAGGCCAAGGCTTGCGCTTCTATTTCTATGCGAAGTTGCTTTCGCTGCGTTTCATTCAGCTGCTTAGAATCGTTCAGCAAGGGGTGATGGAAATCCTTAGGCAAGATCACCGCAGCGGCAAATACCGGACCGGCAAGGCAGCCACGACCAGCTTCATCACAACCGGCTTCCAGGAATTCTTCTTGAAAAAAAGGTAAAAGCATTGGGTTGAAATTAGAAAAATATCCCGAAAGGTTTAATTGATCCTTACAGAAAGCATCGTCAAATCATCAGTAGGCGCTTTTACTTGGATGCTGTCTTCAATATATTTTAATAAAGACTGGTGCAGCTCATAAATGGGTAAGTGCAAATTCAGCCTCAGAAAATCGGCCAATTGTTGCTCACAAAAATGTTCTGCCACATTTTTTCTTTCAATCAAGCCGTCGGTATAATTAAAAATAAAATCGCCGCTTTGGAGGTATTGCAGACCTACATCAATAAATGGCAGCTTTTCAAATGCACCCAACATAATAGTCCCAGATTTTAAGGCTTGATACTGATGATCATGAAATAAAATAGGCGGATGATGGCCGGCATTTACATAGCTGAGCAAGCGGGTTTCGGTATCATAAATACCTAAAAAAAGTGTGATATACCATTCTCCACGGGTATTTTTCCAAATGAACTCATTCAGCCTTTCAATAATCTCCATCGGATTGCGGGTATTGGCAACCCATGCCCTTAAACTGGCTTGCAGGTTGGCCATCAGCAATGCCGCCGCAACTCCCTTGCCCGAAACATCTGCAATACACCACATCAGTTCGGTTCGATTAATTTTGGCAAAATCAAAATAATCGCCGCCAACGCTTTCATGCGGCTGATACCAAGCATTGATCTCAACCGAGGAGTCGGTGAGTAGCTGTTCAGGGATCAGCATGTATTGCACTTGCCTGCCCAATTCTAATTCTCGCTCCAAACGTTCTTTTTCGAGCTTATCCCTCAATAATTGCTTGTTCTCTTCGGCAAATACCACTTGTCCAACCAAAGTCTGGATGAATTGCAAATCGTGATTTAAAAACCCTGTTCCCTCATCCAAACTTTTTACCAATACAAAAGCAGAAAGTTTACGATAATAGATAATAGGAACATAAAAATCGTAA
The DNA here is from genome assembly GCA_947459195.1 of Sphingobacteriaceae bacterium. Classification (GTDB taxonomy): domain Bacteria; phylum Bacteroidota; class Bacteroidia; order Sphingobacteriales; family Sphingobacteriaceae; genus JAIPAN01. Next base: position 58,021 of record CANHCS010000001.1, on the reverse strand, counting down.
TGCCAAAAAAGATCTTTACTCGGCAACTGCTGCTGTTTAATTTCATAAATATGTTTGCAGAGCGAAGATTTACGGAAGCGTTTTTGCGGTGCAACATACGCATCTCCAAAGCCCGAAAAATCTTTGAAAAGTCCTTCTTGCTTTAAAAAAAACCTGAATTGATGGACCTTTAAATGCACTTTTAAAATCACGTGCAACATTTCCAATAGCTCCTTCAGACTGGCACCTTTATTGATAGCTTGTGTTAATTCGAGTAGCGAATTGAGTTCAGCTTGTCGTTTCAACAACAAATTGATCAATTCATTATCATGATGTTGGAGGTCCACAACTTAACTCATAGGTATTTGGTAGCACCCCAAAATTAATGATTAATCACCAAATAATTAATAATTAAGAAGTATTTATAATTTTAAAGAAATTGTTATAACTTATTTGTTTAATCTTGAATTGGTGGATGACTTTATTTAGAAGCCTAAATAATGTATAATTGTAATTATGCAGACCCAACAGGCCAAAGAAAGAATCATACTCGGTATAGACCCGGGTACCGCCATTATGGGTTATGGATTGATCAAAGAGACCGGGACAAAAATGGAGTTGATCAATTTGGGAGTGATCAAGCTCAACCACCTGGATGATCATCCGCTCAAACTGCAGGTCATTTTTGAGAAAACACTGGAGTTGATAGATCAATACCACCCCGATTGCATGGCTTTGGAGGCTCCTTTTTATGGGAAAAACATTCAGGTGATGTTGAAGTTGGGCAGGGCGCAGGGTGTGGCCATGGCTGCCGGACTTTCCAGAAATTTACCCATCACCGAATATTCTCCGCGTAAAATTAAACAAGCCATTACGGGTAATGGAAATGCTGGAAAAGAACAGGTAGCGGCCATGCTCCAAACCTTGCTTTCATTTAAAGAAACACCAGAATTTTTAGATGCAACTGATGGATTGGCGGTTGCGGTTTGCCATTCATTTCAACGCATCGGAACTGGCTCGAACAAAAAAAGCTACTCCGGTTGGGCAGCTTTTGCAAAAGATAACCAGAAGCGAATTAAGTAAGTGCTGCCCTAATTTTTTGAGCGGTGGCTGCCAATTCTTCCTGACTCGGTTTTAGTTTTTCTTTGGCGAAATTCATATCACTCACCAAGTTCATCGGGATCAAGTGCACATGGGCATGTGGCACTTCTAAACCGATTACCGAAACACCGACCTTTTTACAAGGAATGGCTTTTTTTACGCCTTCGGCGACAATTTTGGCGAAAAGCATTAATCCGGCATAAGCCTCATCATCAATATCAAAAATATAATCAACTTCTTTTTTGGGGATCACCAGCACATGGCCTTTGGTTAATGGGCTGATGTCTAAAAATGCCAAATAATCGTTGGTTTCGGCAACTTTGTGTGCAGGTATTTCTCCAGAAATGATTTTAGAAAAGATGCTCATCTTATCGGCTGATTTCTACAATTTCAAATTCAATCTGACCAGCTGGAACCGTGATTTCCACTTTATCGCCCACCGATTTTCCTAACAAACCTTTGGCAATGGGAGATTTTACAGAAATTTTTCCTGATTTTAAATCGGCTTCGCTTTCAGAAACCAATTGATAGGTCATCTCTGCACCGTTTTTGGTGTTTTTAATTTTTACTTTAGACAAGGCCAGCACTTTGGAGGTATCGAGTTTCGATTCATCAATTAAGCGAGCATTGGCCAATACTTCTTCCAGCTTGGCAATTTTAGCTTCGTGATGTCCCTGCGCTTCTTTAGCGGCATCGTATTCGGCATTTTCGGAAAGGTCGCCTTTATCACGAGCTTCGGCAATTGCCTTGGCAATTTGAGCACGACCTTCGGTGCGCAAATGCTGTAATTCTTGTTTCAGTTTCTCTAATCCTTCTTTGGTATAATACGTTACATCTGCCATAGTTATCTGTGTTTATAGGTACTGTATAAAAAACAAACAAGACTAAATCAGCGCTGCCGAAATAGTCTTGCTTGGTGTAGTACGAAGATAAAAGTACCGTTTTAGATTTCCAAATTTTTCAATTTGGCAGCCAAAACCTCCGATATTTTTCGGTAAGATTCAAAAGTCCAGCCAGCTACATGCGGACTGAGTAATACTTTATTGTTCACTTTTAATGAAGGATACCAGCTTTGTTCGCTCAATGCAGGAAACTTTTCTACTTCCAAAACATCCAAACCTGCTCCCAATATTTTACCTTCCTCTATTGCTTTTAGTATGGCTTCGGTTTGCACAATCTCCCCTCTCGAAGTATTCAGCAAGAAGATAGGTTTTCTGAAATGAAACAGGTATTCATGATTTACCAGCTGACGAGTTTCACGGGTAAGTGGAATGTGTAAACTGAGCACATCGCTAAACTTTACGATCTCTTCCATGCTCACTTCACGAGCATAAGTATCAGAAAAACCGGTCTTGTATTTATCGTAAGCGATCACATCGAGTCCAAAGCCTTGTAATTTTTGAGCCAAGGCCTGGCCCATGTATCCGTAACCGATAATACCAAAAGTGCGACCCTTCAATTCCCAAGCCCGGTTTGCTTCGCGATCCCAAATTCCTTGACGCACTTGTTGATCCGCCTGGCGCAAATGATTCATCAAGGAAAGTAACATCCCAATGGTGTGTTCGGCTACGGCATCTGCATTGCCTTCGGGAGCATTTATGCAGGTGATCCCCTTTTCTTTGGCATAAGCCTCATCCACATTATCCATACCGGCACCGGCACGAGCGATGAATTTGAGCCTCGGCGCAGCATCTATCATTTCGCGGTCAACTTGGAACTTGGTGCGTACTGCCAAACCCTCGTAATCTTTAATCGCCGCCAGGGTTTGCTCACGGGTAAAGAGCGGTTCATCGGTTACAGCATACCCCAAGGCCTCAGCTTCCTGTTTAAAAACCGGATGTAAGTCGTCAACTATCAGAATCTGCTTTTTAGACATTTGCTACTTGGATCAATTGAGTCAGTTTTACAAAATCAGCTACTGTTAAACGTTCGGCACGTAGCTCGAGTAGCGTTTCTCCTATTAATTTATCTTTAGCCAAAATTCCCGAAAGGGCATTACGCAAAGTTTTACGTCGCTGATTAAAAGCCGCTTTGACTACTTGCCAAAACAACTTCTCATCACAAGGCAGGGTTTCCACCTCGTTGCGAGTGAGGCGAATGACCGCCGAAAGCACTTTCGGCGGTGGATTGAACACCCCGGCCTTCACCGTAAATAAGTATTCTACCTTATAATAGGCTTGCAGAAAAACGCTCAAAATACCGTACACCTTGCTGCCCGGCTTGGCGGCACATCGCTCGGCTACTTCTTTCTGAAACATGCCCACCACCTCTTCTACCTGCTGCCGATTATCTAAAACTTTAAACAAAATTTGCGATGAAATATTGTAGGGGAAATTTCCAATCACCGCCATCGGGCCTTTAAAGTACTTGCCAAAATCGAGCTCCAAAAAATCGCCATGAATTAGCCGATGTTGAAGCTGCGGATATTTCTTCCCTAAAAAATCTACCGATTCATCATCTATATCTAGTAGCCAAGTCTCATATGCGGTTTTTTGCAACAAAAAGTCAGAAAGAATACCCATTCCGGGTCCCACCTCCAGCACTTGCTGATATTGATCCGCCAGCTGCAAGCTGTTCACAATCTTCTCGGCAATATTTTTGTCGGTTAAAAAGTGTTGACCTAAATGTTTCTTGGCTCTGACCAAACTCATCGAATCGGGAATTTGAGGACAAATTAAGGAAAGTTTAAGCAGTATTTGGCGCTTTGCCATCGCTTTTACTTATTTTGCAGGAAATTATGAGTGATAAAGTCAAAATTGGTATTTCTATTGGCGATGTGAACGGCATTGGGTTGGAAGTGATTATCAAAACCCTGTTAGATAAGCGCATCCTCGATTATTGTACGCCAATTGTTTACGGGAATACCAAAGTGGCCTCTTTTCATCGTAAAACTTTGGGGATTGATGATTTCAGCTTCAATGTGATCAACAAATCGGCAGATGCGCACCCTAAAAGACCCAATATGATCAATTGCTGGGAGGAAGATGTGAAAATTGAATTGGGGCAATCGACAGAAATTGGCGGCAAATACGCTTTCTTATCGCTCGAAAGAGCTACCAATGACTTAGTTGCAGGCGAAATTGATGCCCTGGTAACTGCGCCCATCAACAAGCAAAATATCCAAAGCGAAAACTTCCAATTTGCCGGTCATACCGAATACATACAGGCAAAAGCTGGAGCAGATGAATCTTTAATGTTGCTCATGGGCGAAGATTTGCGGGTAGGACTCGTAACCGGACACATTCCGGTGGCCGAAGTGAGCAAAAAAGTGACCAAAGAGAAGATCCTTAAAAAACTGGAACTGATCAATCAATCGCTTAAAACCGATTTCTGGGTTGAAAAACCAAAAATTGCCGTTTTAGGATTAAATCCGCATGCAGGGGATGAAGGTTTAATTGGCGAAGAGGAACAAAAAATCATCGCCCCTGCGGTGGAAGAAGCAAATAAAAAAGGAATCTTGGCATTTGGGCCTTATCCGGCCGATGGCTTTTTTGCCAAGCAAAGCTGGAAACAGTTTGATGCTGTACTGGCCATGTACCACGACCAGGGATTGATCCCTTTCAAGCAATTGGCCTTCCATAACGGGGTGAATTATACCGCCGGTCTACCAATTGTACGTACTTCGCCTGATCACGGGACCGCGTACGACATTGCCGGTAAAAACGAAGCCGATGCCGGATCTTTCCGCGAAGCGGTATTCGCAGCGGTTCATATCGTTAAAAGTCGTCGCGAAACTGCAGAATTAACGGCCAATCCCCTGAAATTTAGTAAACTGTCTAGAGATCGGGACTAAACAGCAATTTCAAAAAAACTTCCCGCTTAAATAAATTTTCTCTACATTTGCAGGCTTAATTGTCGTGCTTTGAAAGCTTTACAGCAATACCGAATTCCATTTACCGGCTTAAAAATTGGTAAACATTCATTCGATTTCGACCTAGACGAATCGTTTTTTAAGGAATTTGAATATTCGCTGGTTCAAAACGGGAAACTGCAGGTTTCACTGGAGTTGGATAAACAGGAGACCATGATGCTCCTCAATTTCCAAATCAAAGGTGAGATTTTCCAGTCTTGCGATTTATGTTTGTCCGATTATCCCACGAAAGTGGAATTAACCGAGCACGAAATTGTGAAATTCAGTAATGATGACTTACTGGAAGACAACACAGAGGAGATCATCCTGCTGAACCGAAATGAACATGAGCTGGATGTATCGGGATTGATTTACGAATACATCATGCTGGCAGTTCCGCTCTTTAAGCGTTGCGAAGAGGAGGGAAACACTCAATGGTGCGATCAGGAGATGATTGAAAAGCTGAAAAGCCTTTCGGTTCCTGAACCAGAAAATGAAGATACGGCCGACCCACGTTGGGAAGCCCTTAAGAATATAAAAAACAAGAATTAACAAATAGGAAGCTATGGCACATCCAAAACGGAAGATCTCGAAATCGAGAAGAGATAAAAGAAGAACTCACTACAAAGCGGAGGCTCCAACTTTATTCACCTGCAAAACTACAGGTGCTGTTCACTTACCTCACCGTGCTTACAATGTTGACGGCAACTTGTATTACAGAGGTAAATTGGTGATCGAAAATACCAGCGTCGCTTAAGTTTAATTTTCTAAAATGAAAATTGGCTTAGATTTCATGGGCGGAGATTACGCTCCCAAAGCAGCCGTTTTGGGAGCTATTGCAGCTCAAAAAGTCTTATCCCCCGATCAAAAAATTGTATTGTTTGGCGACAAAGAACAGGCCATGCCTATTCTAGCCGAGCACGAAATTGATCCATCCTGCTTTGAATTTGTGCATGCCACCGAGGTGATCGGTATGGGCGAGCACCCCACCAAAGCCATTACCCAAAAACCCAATTCCAGTATCAGCCTTGGATTTCAGTACCTGAAAGAAGGTAAAATTGATTCTTTTGCTTCGGCTGGAAATACCGGCGCCATGTTGGTAGGTGCTATGTTCAGCGTAAGACCCATTGAAGGCGTTTTACGCCCAGCCATCGCCACCAATGTGCCCAAACTAAAAAGTGGTTTCGGAATTATGCTCGATGTAGGTGCCAATGCCGATTGCAAACCAGAAATGCTTACTCAATTTGGATTACTTGGTAGCATCTTCGCGGAGAGTGTATATGGTATCAGCAATCCAAAAGTTGCCTTGATGAATATCGGAGAAGAGGAAGAAAAGGGGAACATCGTGAGTATGGGTGCCTACCCATTAATGAAAGCCGAAAAACAATATAATTTTGTTGGAAACGTGGAAGGTCGTGACCTGTTTAACGACAAAGCAGATGTGATTGTTTGCGACGGTTTTACTGGTAACGTGATGCTGAAACTGGCGGAAACTTTTTATGTTTTAACCCTGAAAAAAGGTTTTAAAGACGAGTTTTTTGACCGATTTAATTACGAGCAATATGGAGGAAGCCCTATTCTAGGTGTCAATGCTCCGGTGATTATCGGGCATGGGATTTCGAGCCCTGAAGCCATCAAAAATATGTTGCTGCTTTCCAAAACCATGATCGAATCAAAGCTGGTTGACAAAATCAAATCAGCACTTAATTCCTAAACCAATCATGCAAAAAATTCATGCTGCCATCACTGCAGTAAATGCTTACGTTCCAGATTATATCCTTACCAATAAAGAATTGGAAAGTATGGTTGATACCAACGATGAATGGATTACCACCCGTACAGGTATCAAAGAACGTCACATCTTAAAAGGTGAAGGATTAGGTACTTCCGATATGGCCGTTCCGGCAGTTGAAGGCTTACTGAAAAAAAGAGGCATCTCTGCCGAAGAAATTGAGCTCATTATTTTTTGCACCACTACGCCAGATATGCCTTTTCCGGCTACCGCGAATATTTTAGCTGATAAAATTGGAGCAAAAAACGCCTGGGGATTTGATTTAAATGCTGCCTGCTCGGGCTTTATTTACGGATTAAGCACTGGCGCTCAGTTCATAGAAACAGGTAAACACAAAAAAGTTTTAGTAATTGGTGGCGATAAAATGTCGTCGATCATCGACTATGAAGATCGACAAACCTGCATCATCTTTGGCGACGGCTGCGGAGCTGTATTACTGGAGCCTAATTCCGAAAATTTAGGCGTGATGGACTCCATCTTAAAAAGTGATGGATCGGGCCGGGTTTATTTACACCAAAAAGCAGGTGGATCTGCCAAACCGGCAAGCCATGCAACAGTGGATGCCCGTGAACATTTTGCCTACCAGGAAGGCCAGGCGGTATTTAAATTTGCCGTAACTAATATGGCCGATGTTGCTGCCGAAATCATGGAACGCAACCACTTGACAGCCGATGAGGTGGCTTGGTTAGTTCCGCATCAGGCCAATAAAAGAATCATCGATGCCACTGCTAACCGAATGGGCGTTGGACCTGAAAAAGTGATGGTAAACATCGAAAAATATGGCAATACCACCAATGGGACCATTCCTTTGTGCTTAGCCGAGTGGGAAAGCCAATTGAAAAAAGGTGATACCCTGATATTAGCTGCCTTTGGTGGAGGTTTTACCTGGGGTTCTGTGTACCTGAAATGGGCTTATTAAGCCGTCGAAACGTTTTCTTAATATTTATTTCTATTTTTGAATCCTGATCAAAACAAGAATTTGAATTAATCCCAAAAACATGGACATCAAACAAATTCAGGAACTCATTAAGTTCGTACATAAATCTGGCGTAAATGAGGTTTCCATTGAGGAAAAGGATTTTAAAATCACCATAAAAACCAACCAGGCACCAACAGTAGTGAATGCCACTATTCCTGCTGCTGCTCCGGTAGCTATGGCCCCTCAGGTTGCTGCACCGGCTGCGCCCATTGCTCCGGCACCTGCTGCTCCAGTAGCTAACCCTGCAGCTGATGAGAGTAATTATATTACCGTAAAATCGCCAATGATTGGAACCTTCTATCGCTCATCGAGCCCCGATAAACCGGTATTTGTTAATGTAGGTGATGAAATTAAGCCCGGTCAGGTATTGTGCATTGTAGAGGCCATGAAATTATTTAACGAAATTGAATCTGAAGTTTCGGGGCGTATTGTAAAAGTTCTGGTAGATAATGCCAGTCCGATTGAATACGACCAGCCATTATTCCTGGTAGAACCAGCCTAATTAAATTTGTCTATTTGTCCATTCTTTCATTTGTCCATTAACTTGACAAATTATCTAATCGACAAATTGGCAAATCGACAAATCGATTAATCGGATATCATGTTCAAGAAAATATTAATTGCCAACCGTGGAGAGATTGCTTTACGTATCATCCGTACCTGTAAGGAGATGGGTATCAAAACCGTTGCAGTTTACTCAACTGCCGATCGGGAAAGTTTACATGTTCGCTTTGCAGATGAGGCGGTTTGTATAGGCCCTCCACCCAGTAAAGATTCTTATTTAAGTATCCCAAATATCATTGCAGCTGCAGAGCTAACCAATGCCGATGCCATCCATCCAGGCTACGGATTTTTATCTGAAAATGCCAAATTTTCTGCCATTTGCCGCGATTACGGCATTAAATTTATCGGCGCTACTCCTGAACAGATCAATGCCATGGGCGACAAAGCCTCGGCTAAAGACACCATGAAAAAGGCGGGCGTTCCCACCATTCCGGGCTCAGATGGTTTACTAAGCGATGTGAAAGAGGGAATTAAAATCGCCAACGAAATTGGTTATCCCATCATCCTCAAAGCGACTGCCGGTGGTGGTGGCCGAGGGATGCGGATTGTTTGGAAAGATGAAGAATTTGAACCAGCCTGGGATTCGGCCCGTCAGGAAGCAGGAGCTGCCTTCGGTAACGACGGTATCTACTTAGAGAAGTTTGTAGAAGATCCCCGACACATAGAGATACAAATTGTTGGTGATCAGTTCGGTAAAGCTTGTCACCTCTCTGAGCGTGATTGTTCCATTCAGCGTCGTCACCAAAAACTAGTAGAAGAATCTCCTTCTCCTTTTATGACGCCAGAATTGCGTAAGAAAATGGGTGAAGCAGCCATCAAAGGTGCGCAAGCCGTAAATTACGAAGGTGCTGGTACCATTGAGTTCCTGGTCGACAAACACCGAAATTTCTACTTCATGGAGATGAATACTCGTATTCAGGTAGAGCATCCCGTAACTGAAGAGGTGATCAATTACGATTTGATTAAAGAACAAATTAAAGTGGCTGCCGGTGAACCTATCAGTGGGAAAAATTACGAGCCAGCAATGTTCGCCATCGAGTGCCGTATCAATGCGGAAGATCCTTTTAACGGTTTCCGCCCGGCACCTGGAGCCATCAAAAACTTCCACTCACCGGGTGGCCATGGGGTTCGTGTAGATACCCATGTGTATGCCGGTTATCAAATTCCACCTAATTACGATTCCATGATCGCCAAGTTGATCTGCGTGGCTCAAACCCGCGAAGAAGCGATCAACAAGATGGAAAGAGCTTTGAGCGAATTTGTAATTGAAGGTATTAAAACTACCATTCCTTTCCACCAGCGTTTAATGAAAGATCCAAACTTCAGAAAAGGTGAGTTTACCACGAAGTTTATGGAGACCTTCGAAATCAAGGAATAAGGAAACATGAGCGAAGAGCAGGCCAATAGCAAACCCAAAAAAGTAAGGGCAAATCTCGAAGAGGAAATGTCGTTTTTTGGCCACTTGGCATCGCTGAGAATGCACTTGGTGCGTTCCGCTCTCGTGATCGTTTCTGTCACCGCACTGGCTTTTATTTATTACGATGTGATCTTTAATCAGATCGTGATGGGGCCTAAGAATCCTTCCTTTTGGACTTATCGGATGATGTGCGTTTTGGCTGACAAGTTCAGCTTGGAAGCCGATTTTTGTATCAAAGAAATTCCTTTCAACATCATCAATACCGAAATGGCAGGTCAGTTTACCCTGCAAATGAATTCATCGTTGATCATCGGTATTGTACTCGGTTTCCCTTACCTGCTTTGGGAACTCTGGCGATTTGTGAAACCGGCTTTGCACGAAAATGAACGTAAATCGGCAAGTGGTTTTGTGTTTTATGCCAGCTTATTATTTGTTTTAGGGATTTTATTCGGTTACTACATCATCGCACCGCTCTCGGTCAATTTCCTGGCCAACTATACGGTGAGTGCATACATCGTCAATAACATTACCATCGATTCATATCTCTCCACAGTGGCCACACTTACACTGGGTACAGGTATTATTTTCGAATTGCCCATCGTAATTTACATCCTATCTAAATTGGGCGTCATGACCCCGCAATTCATGCGCAACAGTCGCAGGTATGCTACGGTCATCATCCTTATTATTGCGGCAATAGTTACGCCCACTCCCGACTTGTTTACCATGTTCACGGTGAGCTTACCGCTTTTCTTACTTTATGAGATCAGTATCATCGTATCGGGCAAGGTAGAGAAGAAACGGAAGCAAAAAGAATTGGAGTTTTACCAGAACTAATCGATTCTCCCATCAAAATTTTTACGATTTAATTTCGATGAAAATCATACATTTGATTGATGTCAACTTGGAAACAGAGAATTGCTATTGGAGCAGACCATGCAGGCTTTGATTACAAAGAACTGCTTAAAAAACATTTGCACCATTTTGAGCTGAAAGATTTCGGAACCTACAGCACAGATTCTGTAGACTATCCTGATTTTTCACATCCCGTGGCAGCGGCGGTTGAAAATGGTGAATACGACCTGGGCATTCTCCTCTGCGGTAGTGCCAACGGTGTAGCCATTACGGCAAATAAACATCAGGGAATTAGAGCAGCGCTTTGCTGGACAGAAGAAATTGCAGAACTTGCCCGTCAGCATAACAATGCAAATGTGCTTTGTATCCCGGCCCGTTTTGTAACTCCTGAAACTGCGATAAAGATCGCCGATAAATTTCTGAATACCGGTTTTGATGGTGGAAGACACCAAAATCGGGTCGATAAAATTTCTTGTTAAATCAATCTTAACCAAAATCATAAACATGAAACACAAAGGTTCCATTTTAATACTTGCGGCCGCCCTGCTACTCAGCAGTAACGGCATGGCTCAGGATAAAAATGCTCTGAAATACGGGAGCAGTATCACAAAAGAAGATGCCTATAAGCACTTGTCAATTTTAGCTTCTGATGACTACGAAGGTAGAGAAACCGGTAAATCGGGTGCTTGGAAAGCGGCAGAATACATTGCTGCACATTTCAAAAGCTTAGGCTTGAAAGCGCCTGTGAACGGTTCTTATTTTCAAAAAGTAGGACTTAATGAAATAGCACCGGGCAACTCAACGCTGAAAGTAGGCAAACAGAACTTCGAAAACTTTAAAGACTTTTATGCTTCTACTTCCAAAATCAACACCAATAAAGCGGTAAAAGAAATTGTTTTTGTTGGTTATGGTATTGAAGATGAAAAATTCAATGAACTGGCAGGTTTAGACCTGAAAGGTAAAGTAGTTTTATTTTCTGCTCAAAAAGAACCATTCGTAGATGGTAAATCTATCATTACCGGAACAGAGAAAGCTTCTACATGGAATAGCAACAAACGCATGCGCAACCTGCAAAGTAAAAACCCGGCATTGATCATCATGTTCAACCCAGATATGGAAAACACGGTGAAGCGCATGGGTGCTTACCTTAAAAATGCCCGAATGGTCTTAGACAAGGCTAACCAGCCAACTCAAGCTCCGGTTATGACCGTTTCGGCATCGGTAGCCAATGCAATGCTTGCCAAATCGAAAAGCAGCATTACCGACTTAACGGCTAAAATTGCAGCAGCTGGTAAAGCAGATAGCAAAACCATCAAAACCTCTTTTGAGGCGAATTTAGTTTCAAATGTAACAGCGGTTAAAGCTGAAAACGTTTTAGGTTTCCTGGAAGGTTCTGATTTGAAAGATGAGATAATCGTAATCAGTGCGCACTACGACCACGTGGGTGTACATGGTGAGGGAGTAGATAAAATTCACAATGGTGCCGATGATGATGGTTCTGGAACAACCGGTGTATTGGAAATTGCGGAAGCCTTTGTAAAAGCAAAAGCAGAAGGAAATGGACCACGTCGCAGCATCTTATTCCTTACCGTGGTAGGCGAAGAGAAAGGCTTATTGGGTTCAGATTGGTACTCTGACAATCCTGTTTTCCCGCTGAATAAAACGGTAGCCAATTTGAATATTGACATGATTGGCCGTGTAGACGATGCTCACAAAGACAATCCGGATTATATTTATGTGATTGGTTCTGATAAACTGAGCACCGATTTACACAAGATCAGCGAGTATGTGAATGCAACTTATACCCGCCTTAACTTTGATTACAAATACAATGATCCAAACGATCCGGAGCGTATTTACTACCGTTCTGATCATTATAACTTCGCCAAACATGGCATTCCAATTGTATTCTATTTTAACGGTGTACACGAAGATTACCACAAAGCCAGCGATGAGATTGGTAAAATCAATTTCGAGGCTTTAACAAAGCGAGCCCGACTAGTTTTTTACACCGGATGGGATCTTGTAAACCGCGATAAAGCCCCGGTGGTGGATGTGAAAAATGATTTCCCTGCCGACCGCTAATCGTCATTAAAAAATAATCATTCAGCCTCCGGATTTTCCGGGGGCTTTTTTTGTGTTCATTTGCCAGTCTTTTTCCTAAATTCGTTGCATGACAATGCCGGCAGCCTCCTTCATTGAAAAAAGTGCTGAGAAAGCCTTTGATTTAGGCCATCGAAAAATTATCAATTACAATATTGGTAAATACGATGCCGCCTTGGCCAGGGGCTTGTCGAAATTTGCGAACCTCGAAACCGCTAAACGCAAATCGCATGTGATCAAATGGAAAGTGATGGAAAACCTCGACAAATTATTGCCGGAGTTTGAAGCCAATTTCCAGCGTAAAGGCGGTAAAGTGATCTGGGCAAACGATGCGGAGGAAGCACGTCGGGAAATTTTGCAGATCATCAAAAAATCGGGCTCCAAATCAGTCATTAAATCAAAATCGATGGCCACCGAAGAAATTCACCTCAATGAATTTCTTGAGAAAAATCAAATTGAAGCGCTGGAGAGCGATTTAGGTGAATACATTGTGCAATTACTTGGGCAAAAACCCTATCACATTGTTACTCCCGCCATGCACCTAAGCAAGGAAGACATTGCAAAGCTGTTTCACGAGAAATTTGGCACTGCGATAGACGCTACTCCTGAACAACTCACGCAAAAGGCCCGGGAATTACTTCGTCAGAAATATACACAAGCGGATGTGGGCATTACGGGCGCCAATTTCCTCATTGCCGATTCGGGCAGCATTGCAGTTACTGAAAATGAAGGCAATACCCGCTTAACCACCACCTTCCCCAAAATACACATCGCGGTGGTGGGCATAGAGAAAATGATTCCCTCCATGGCCGACCTCGACCTTTTTTGGCCCCTGCTCTCCAGTCATGGTACCGGTCAAAATTTGACTGTTTACAATACCATTTTGGGTGGACCCAAACAGCCACATGAAAGCGATGGACCGGAAGAGATGTATGTGATTTTGCTCGACAATGGTCGTAGCGATTTACTCGCTCAAAAAGACCAGCGTCAGGGTTTGTATTGCATTCGCTGTGGTGCTTGTTTAAACGCTTGCCCCATCTATAAAAACATTGGCGGACACACTTACGAAACTACCTACAGCGGCCCCATTGGATCGGTGATTACCCCGCACATGCAGGGTATGGAAACTTTCAAGCATTTGAGTTATGCTTCGAGCCTCTGCGGTAAATGTACGGAAGTATGTCCGGTGAAGATCGATATTCATAAAATGCTTCTCTTGAATCGCAGAGATGCCGTAAAAGAGGGACTGAATAATAAAATTGAAGGCTGGGCCTGGTTTGCCTGGAAAAAAGGCATGCTCAAACGCAAAACCATGGATCTGTTGAGCGGAAAGTGGAAGAACAAGATCATGCAAAAGTTTTTCAGCAAGGGCTGGGGCACGCATCGAAGTTTACCCGAAGTAGCACCCCAATCTTTCAGCAAACAATGGCTGGCTGAGCACGAAAACAAAATCTCCTAAGCCTAGACCGCCAACACGCCAAAGAAAAACAAATGCAGTTCGACCGCAAGCACCTAGACGACCAGCAACTGCTGCACTTCTACCAGCAGCTCCTCAAACCACGCATGATTGAGGAAAAAATGCTCATCCTCTTGCGTCAGGGAAGAATTGGCAAATGGTTTTCAGGAATTGGCCAGGAGGCCATCGCCGTGGGCAGCACCCTGGCACTCAAAGCAGATGAATACATACTGCCCATGCACCGTAACCTCGGTGTATTTACTTCAAGGGGTATTCAACTGAGCAGATTGATGGCTCAATGGCAAGGTAAGGCCGCAGGGTTTACCAAAGGTCGCGACCGCTCTTTCCATTTTGGCACACAAGATTATAAAATCATAGGCATGATCTCTCACCTGGGACCACAAATGGCCCTGGCCGATGGGATTGCCCTTGCAGATAAATTACGGCAACAGGAGAAGGTAACCCTCGTATATACCGGCGAAGGAGCCACCAGCGAAGGTGATTTTCATGAGGCGCTCAACGTAGCAGCGGTTTGGGATTTACCGGTCATATTCATCATTGAAAACAATGGATACGGACTTTCTACACCTACCAATGAGCAATACCGTTGCGAAAATCTGGTAGACCGGGCCAAAGGCTATGGCATGGAAGGTCGACTCATCGATGGTAATAATGTACTCGAAGTGTACCATACCATCCACGAACTTGCCGAAGACATTCGGAAAAATCCGAGGCCGGTATTGGTGGAATGCAAAACCTTCCGCATGCGTGGGCACGAGGAAGCTTCAGGTACCAAATATGTTCCGCAAGCGTTGTTCGAAATTTGGGCAGAGAAAGATCCACTCCAAAATTTTGAGGATTATTTGTTAGAGGAATGCATTCTTGATGAAAGCGATATTGAAAACATCCGGGCACAATTTAAACAGGAAATAGAGCAGGATGTAGAAGCTGTTTTTGCCATGCCCGATGTGGAACCTGATGCAAAATTGGAGCTTGATGACATGTATGCACCCGGCAGAGCGCCCATCATCAGCGCAAGCGGAACTCAAACCGAGAAACGTTATATCGATGCCATCAGCGATGGGCTAAGAGCAGGTATGCAAAAGTTTCCGGAACTGGTGATTATGGGACAAGATATTGCAGAGTACGGCGGCGCCTTTAAGATTACCCAGGGATTTGTGGAAGAATTTGGGAAGGAACGGGTGCGGAATACCCCTATCTGCGAATCGGCCATTGTGGGGGCGGCTTTGGGCTTGTCTATTAACGGATACAAGGCCATCATGGAGATGCAGTTTGCCGATTTTGTAAGCTGTGGCTTCAACCAAATTGTAAACAACCTGGCTAAAACACATTACCGCTGGGGCCAACAGGCCGATGTGGTAATACGCATGCCAACCGGAGCCGGTACCGGGGCCGGTCCTTTTCACTCACAAAGCAATGAGGCCTGGTTTACCAAAACGCCGGGTTTAAAAGTGGTGTACCCTGCCTTCCCTTCGGATGCTAAAGGCTTATTGCTTTCGGCCATTGAAGACCCCAATCCGGTCTTATATTTTGAGCATAAGTTTTTGTACCGTGGTATTTCAGAACCTATTTTCGATGATTACTATACCACTGAAATTGGCAAAGCACGATTGTTGCGCAGTGGCGATCAAGTTTCCATCATCACTTACGGATTGGGAGTACACTGGGCGCTCGAGTATCTGGATCAGCATCTGGAGATCAGCGCAGATCTGCTAGATTTGAGAAGTTTACAACCTTGGGATACCGAGGCGGTATTGACAACGGTCCACAAAACAGGCAAGGTACTCATCCTGCACGAAGACACGCTTTGCAATGGCTTTGGAGCGGAATTGAGCGCTTATATTGCCGAACATGCCTTCGAAAGCCTCGATGCCCCGGTGATGCGTTGCGCCAGCCTTGATACCGCCATCCCCATGAGCAAGGCCTTGGAAGATCAGTTTTTGGCGAAGGCACGACTCCAGGAAACGATACAAAAATTACTTGCTTATTGATTCGACTTCTACCAGCGGATTAAACAAGTATAACCTTCCGCTTGCGAGCTCTGTACATCGAAATCTTTTCCTGATTTTGGCTTCTTTGCGGAAGGTACGTCCGTCTTTGATCTTAAATACGGAACCTGCGGGTAAGGTTTCGAGCAGGACTACCTGCTCTGAACGCAGGTCGTATTTTTTGAGTGTTTTAAATAAATGCGGATCGGCACAACTGGAAGCAGCGGGGTTTTCCAGGTATCGTACAATGGCTTGGCGGATGTCGGCCGGAAAAACTTCTTGCTCAAAGAAAGGGCGCATCATCCGCTTGAAATTAGCCTTCCATTCTGATCCATGTGGTTTTGCTTTTCGCTGATGTTCGTTCCAGGTAAGTAAGTGTGCAAACTCGTGTACGGTGGTAACTAAAAAAGCGAAGGGGTTTAAATCATAATTTATGGAAATGCGATGGCCCTGACCGGCATGTGGCGGTCGGTAATCGCCATATTTAGTGTTACGGGCTCTGGAAATTTTAAAGTCGCACTGAAAATGATCGATCCAGCGGGCAATGATGGGCGCTGAGGGAGCTGGGAGGTATTGTTCGAGTACTTTGATTTTATCCACGACTGAATATCGTGATTATTTCAGAAACTGATACACCAATAAACTGGCGAGGTAAGCCATGGCCGTCATGTAAACGAATTGTGTAATGGGCCATTTCCAGCTTTTAGTTTCGCGATAAACTACGGCCAGCGTACTCATGCACTGCATGGCGTAGGCATAAAAGATCATCAGCGAAAAAGCCACAGGCAAAGTAAATACCAATTGGCCTGTTTCGGGGTTTCGGGCAGATGCCATTTTCTCTTTTACCGAATCCATACGGCTGGCATCTCCTTCTACACTGTAAAGTGTGGCCATGGTACCCACAAAAACTTCGCGGGCAGCAAATGAAGTGATGAGAGCGATTCCGATTTTCCAGTCGAAACCCAGGGGTTTAATGACCGGTTCGATGCTCTTGCCTAATATGCCGGCGAAGGAGTTCTCTAATTTGGCGGATGCTTTTAAATGATCAATCTGCTCTACTGAATACTTGGCCGTATATGCGGGAGATGCAAACTGCTGATCGATGGCTTTAAATTTAGCCGGAGGTCCGTAGGAAGCCAGTACCCATAAAATTACTGAGATGGCGATGATTACCTTGCCCGCCTCCAACACAAATGCCTTTACTTTCTCGTACATGGTAAATGCTACGTTGTTCCAGCGGGGCATGCGGTATACCGGCAATTCCATGATGAAATAGCCACGTTCGCGGGCTTTGATGAGGTATTTCATGACCCAGGCCACCAAAACGGCACTCAGCATGCTGAGCAAGTACATGCCCATGAGGGCCAGTCCTTGTAAATTGAATAATCCCCAGAGGCGCTCATCGGGCACTACAAGGGCAATCAATAAAGTATAAATGGGCAAGCGGGCCGAGCAGCTGACCAAGGGGGTCACCATGATGGTGATGATGCGGTCTTTCCAGTTTTCGATGTTACGGGCACTCATGATGGAGGGCACGGCACAAGCCAGGCCACCAATGATGGGCACTACCGATTTTCCATTCAAACCCACCTTTCTCATGATTCGATCCATCATGAAGGTAACCCGGGCCATATAGCCCGTATCTTCTAAAACTGCAATAAAAGCAAATAAAATGGCTATTTGTGGGATGAATACCAATACACCGCTCAGTCCGGCCAGGATACCATCGGCCAAGAGGTTGGTGAGCGCTCCGGCAGGTAAATAATCATGCACGGCATTCACCAGCCAAATAAACAACGACTCGATGAGGCTCATCGGGTACTCAGACCAGGCATAAATGGACTGGAAAATGATAAAGAGTACCGCCATAAAAATGGCAAGACCCCAGATTTTATGTGTTAAGATATGATCGATCCGATTGCTATAACTCTCCTGAACGGGATTGTCGGGGCTGATGAACGTATCGAATAAAGTTTCATTAATGAACTGATAACGGGCGATGGTTTCACGGGCCTGCAATTGTTGCGACTTAAAATCAGACTGTTCAGCCCTCTGGGCCAAATCATCAATTTGTGAATCAGTTAAGAATGATAAGTGTTGGTAATGATGCAGATATTGGAGGGCAGTATAAGCTTGTTTCAGCGAGAATTCTTGCTGTACATCCTCAATGAGACGGCTGTCGGGCAGTAATTCTTTCAAGTCGAGCACATCTGCCTGAAGCGGAATCGTACCGGCTTCTGCAATGGCTTGTTTTAAATCTGCTATGCCTGCTCCACTACGAGCAGAGATGGGCACTATTCTCACTCCCAACTTGGCGGACAGCTCATCTACCTTGATCTGGAAGCCCGAGCGCTTGGCCAGGTCCATCATATTCAAGGCAATGATGACCGGGATCTTCAAATCAGCCACCTGCGTGTAAAGCAATAAATTGCGTTTCAGGTTGGTAGCATCGGCAATAAATACGACTAAATCGGGATGAACCGGGTTGCTCGGATCGACCAACACATCGAGTACAATGCCCTCATCTTTACTTTTTGGATATAAGCTGTAGGCTCCGGGCAAATCGATGACCATGGCCTCCTGATGGTCATTGAGCTTGCTTTGTCCGGTTTTTTTATCGACCGTAACTCCCGGGAAATTGCCAACTTTTTGATTCAGTCCGGTTAAAGAATTGAAAAGTGTCGATTTACCTGTGTTGGGATTACCAACAAGTGCCACTTTCAAATTTGTTTTCACGGAATGTGTTATTGTAAGATGATGGTAGATGCCTCTTTTTTACGAAGACTCAACTGATATCCGGAGATGTTTACCGCAATGGGATCGCCCAGGGGAGCTATTCTTTCTACCTGGATGGCTTCGCCTGGTAAACAGCCCATTTCCATTAATTTAACCGACATTTCGAGGTCAGTAAATTCTTTGATGATGCCAGATTCTCCCGGGGCTAATTGCGATAATTTAGTTTTCACCTTTTTCACAGTTTAGATCTCAAAAGTAGGTCTTATTTAAATTAAATCCAAATAAGGAGCGTTCCGATAAATGGATGTATTGTAAAATTTAACGTATTTACTACTTCATTTCTTGTAATCGGAAGCGATGTAGAAAAACATAGCTGAACACACCCATGCCCACGCCGATTAAATCACAGATGAAATCCCACCATTCGGCCGAGCGGTAGGTGAACCATTTCCATTGCATCCACTCGATAAGGGCCCCCAGTGCCGAACTGATCAACAGAATTTTAATGATGGTTAATAATCGATAGCTATAACTGTTCTGCTGGCTGATTTTACCATAAAACAAGAGCACCGTAAGGACAAAGAAAAAGCCGGTATGAGCCAGCTTATCAAAGCCTTCGAAAAATCTACTCGAGTCGGGCAGGTCCTGAGCAGGCAAATTACACAAAATCAATATCAGCAAAGCCCAGATAATGGCCAGGTATTGATATCGGAGTGTTTTCAGCATTAAGCTCCTACTTGTGCAGCATAGTCGGCAGCAGAAAGCAGTTGACCGGCCTCAGCGACATCGCTTAATTCGATTTTTACCATCCAGCCATCTCCATAAGGATCTTGATTTACCAATTCGGGATTTGTATCCAGTTTCTTATTGAATTCAACCACGGTGCCGCTCACTGGCATGAACAAGTCTGATACGGTTTTAACTGCTTCAACGGTTCCAAAAACTGCTTCTTTAGCTACATTTTTACCAATGGTGTTGATGTCGATGTAAACGATGTCGCCCAATTCTCTTTGTGCAAAATCGGTGATACCAACAAAAGCATGGTTGCCTTCCACACGGATCCATTCGTGGTCGGTGGTATATTTAAGTTCGGATGGGAAGTTCATAAAATTTCGTTTGCTCAAAAATAGCTTAATCTGTTTAAAATCGCAACGTTATTATTGAATGGTAAAGCGCAAACTTGCACCAAAATTACTAAATGAGGTATTGAAACTTTGGGAAGTATAAGGTTTGGTGATATTGCCATCGTAGAATAATCTCAAATTGAAGCGCTGATTCAAAACATAATCTATGGATGGGCGGTAAGTGATATTTTTCGCTCCTGATGACACTTCCGGATCGCCAACATCGGCACGGTAGATCACCGTTTTACGGTCGTTGATGGCGATGTCTAATTTAAAATTCAAATCATTATTCATTTTAAGGCTGCTGAACAAGCCAAAGGGGAAACGGAATTGGGTGGTCCGATAACCCAAACCAAACACCAGGGCATCGTCGGTTTGAAGCGCCAGTTGACTGTTGGCTAAACTTAAACTCATAGTTCGGGATTTTCGGTATTCAAAATTACTAGTCATGTTGTTTTTGAAACGCATATCTAGCCCTATAAAAGGAACAAATTGCTCCACCAATGTTACCTGATTGAACTGATAACGAGGCAAGAAATTGCCCACTGCATCTTTGATGTTGACATAACCATCTTTTTCTTCAAAGCGGGCTAAAGTATTAAAGCCATTGATGTTATAAACCGAACGGTAGGTATGGTTAATATCAATAGAAGAGAACAGATCGCTTAAAATTGGGATTTTGTTCAGGCCATTATAATTCAAGCGCCAGTTAGGTACCGGAATCCGTGGGAAAGAATTAAGGCTAATTTGCTGCGGACTTTTACCGCTGAAGGCTGCCAAGAATGCAGACATCACCACATCTTGCGAATTTTTTCCGTAGCCATTGGCATAACCGTCCAACTGCCCCACAGAATTGGGGTTGAGTGCTCCTAAACGCTGAGAAACCACCGCCCTGTTTGCTTCAAATTGACGAAACACCTCTGTGTTGTTTTTAAAGGCTGTTTTCAAACTAAAGAAGGAAATACTATAATCACCAGTGGTAATGGGATTCAAGTTCTCGAAACTATTTGACTGCGGAACAAATTTAAAAGTGGTAGCATAATTGAAGTTGCGGCTTTTGAGTGCCGTTAACTCAATCCTTAAATCTTTAATGATTTCTAAACTACCTCGCAGATTGAGGTCTTCTTTTAAACCGCTTACATAAAGTTGGTTGAGGAGTGGATCGTTACTAATCCAGGAGTTATTGACTGCTCTTACCCGAATATCACGCTGACTGCCAAATAAGAAATCCCAACCGGGGGCATTGGCATCAAAATCTTGTCCAAAAGCGGTAGTATTTGGCAAATAGCCGGGCATAAAAATACCTTCCGTTCTGGTATAAGCCCCACCTATATTTTTGAGTCCGGTAAGGGCATTGATCAAGGCTTTAGCGAAACCATTTTGTTGGTCGCCAGCACTTAATTTTCTGATGAATTTGAATTGGTTATAGAAAGAAGAAAGATTCAGGCTGGGGTTCACCTGAATTACTCTAGTGTTTTGAATGCTGTTCCCTAAATTAACATCAGGATCACGTAAAGTAGCCAAGGGCTCTGTTCTCCAATTAAAAGTAGTTCCATAGCGGGTGGTGATATTTACCCAACTTAATCCCGGTAGTTTATTAATGGGGAGGTTATACGTTAAATTGAGGGTATGGCCATAATCGGTTGTTCGGCCCAGCCGCATTAAATTTTGCCAAATCGTATCTCGTTTCAAACCATTAATTCGTCCATCTGGCTCATCAATGATCGCATAATTGGTAGCATTAAAATCCAGCTGCATAGATTTGGTCAAATTCCAGCTGATCCCATAAATACGGTTCATCTGGAAGTTTTTATTGAAGTTTTGTAGCGGAATAAAATTATTCGGATCGTTGTTCCTCAAGGTATTTTCCGAGTACATTCGGTCCACATCTATCCGGAAATTGAGAACAGAAGGTAATAAACTAAAATTAAAGTCTTTGAACAATGCCAGTGTATTGTTTTTAATGATCTTGGCGAATGGCGTATAGACTTTAGGCTGACCGGCAAAATTGTAGGCCAATGCTGCCCGGTAAGTTTTCTGAATATTTTGTTCATTGATAAAATCGCGATGACGGAATTCGGTGAATGCATAAGTGGCACTCCAATTCTCGATATCCCATGGCTGAGCTTTGCTTTCGGGATTGGTTTTTATTTTACGCACATTGGTAAAATTGATGCTTTTGCGGGTGGTATAATCCTGAACTACATTTAAAACCTCCTGCTGCTCGGCCTTGTTACTATTTTTTAACACACTGTTCAGCTCCAAGTCGGGCGAACGAGGATCAAACATCGGGGTGTTTACCTGGCTGGAGAAATTAACGAACATCGGAATTTTAATTCCACTGCGTTGCGGGAATAATTTGCCGGCCTCAATACTGGAAGAAACATCGAACAGGGTGTTATCACTCCTGTTGCGTTCGCTCACCCGTCGCTCCAGAGAACCGAAACCATTGGTACTCCTGCTCCCCGAAACACTCACATCGGCAAAATCAGCCAGTTTAGCGTTCATCCTTGCAGTGGCAGCCCAGCCACCACGCTGATCAAATTCGGTTAAACGCAATTCATTGAACCAAACCTCTATCGATTTCTCTAAACCATCATCTCCTAGAGGATTGAGTGGTTTTTTGAGTGGATTGAATACCCCTAACATAAACACCCTCACCTTACTCATATCGGGCTGCCCCATCACGGTAATGGTATTTTCTGTCCCCGGAACGGGATAAATAAATGGCAAACTGCTGGATGGAAAATTGCCATCTAAAATTGCTTTATTCCTGGCAGCCTTGGCTTCCTGTAACTGTATAAGCGATACTTCCATTCTATTTTGA
Organism: Sphingobacteriaceae bacterium; assembly: GCA_947459195.1. Taxonomy (GTDB): domain Bacteria; phylum Bacteroidota; class Bacteroidia; order Sphingobacteriales; family Sphingobacteriaceae; genus JAIPAN01. The sequence continues at coordinate 35,229 of CANHCS010000001.1, read as the reverse complement.
TCAGGCCAAATGGCCGAAGGGTCGGAAGTACCGGGTGAAGTAATTTTTAACGGGATGCTGTACTCGTAATAATTATCCTGGTTATCACTACCGATCCGAATAAAGGCATTGATATCTTTATCTTTTAGCGTGGCATCCTGAGCTGAACTTTCGGCATGAATAAACATTTCCATTCGACGGTAAGAACGGAAATCGTTGAAAGTAGTACGAAATGCCGCCTGTCCATAACCATCTTTTAGGCCCTTTACTCTTACCGATAAAGATTGTTCATTTTGACGGGTATTGCCATTAAAACCACTAAAGTCGAGTTCTCGCAGAATGCCGGGTGGCGTGACATAAGGGATAGGACTCCTTTTACCATTTTCTTCAATGTTTACTGCACTCACTTCCAGGTCAAAATCATCGGCTACCGGATTGATGATGCTCGGATCTACAATGGACTTGGCCGGATTTTTTTCCGGATTATAACGCCGCCATTCGCCCCGTACCAATTGCATTTTGGCAAAACGTAAAATAGCAGTATCGGCAAAATTGGTCATAAAGGCCCTCATGAATCTGATCGATTTAAAATCTTGAGGGTTGTTGGGCTTGGGTTCAAAAGCAGTTGCGAGCGGAATCCTGAACTGTATCCAGCGAACGGTTTCCTGTTTGCCATTGGCTAATTTGACCGTAGTTTTTACAATGTCGGTGATGTGGTTTTTACCTATTTCCAGATCTTGTGGCCTGATAGACAATTTATACTCAAAATATTCATCTGTTTTAGAGGAATTATTATCCCGGTTCACATCCTCTCCATCTGGCAAGGGAGTAGCAGCTGTATTCTCGAGTCCGGTTTCGGCAAGCGATTGAGCAGGTGTTTTCGAGTTCCCTTCGGTACCATTGAAACGTTCATAACGCTTTAATATTGGGGTGCTCGGGTCTGTAAATTGATTTCCTCTAAAATATTGATAATCATCAGTAGCAGGATCTTGGCCGATGGCAGCAGCGGCAGTAGCATTGAGCAGCGGAGTTACTTTACTCACAAAGCCATCAAAGGCAGCCGGATTTTTCTCTTCCTCGGTACTCAATCCGTCGATCCCGATATCTTGTAATTTTCTGGCATCCGGATTATTATCAAATGCCTGTATAACCGGTTGCAGTTTGGGCACCTTCCCCCAAATGGTGGGTTCTGTCTTATTGATATCTCCATCGGTAGGCAAGCCATTTTCCAGAGATTTTCTTCCATCTTTCAGGATATCCTCCGATATATTTCCAAGATTAAAATACAGATCACCTCCTTGTGAATTGGGTTTATAGATGAAAGGATCCAGCATCCACAATTCAATGAATTCAATATTCAGGGCTTCAAAATCATTATTATCTATTCGTCTGAACATACCACCCCAGCGCTTTTTGGGATCTAATAAATTACCGTTCGGATCAATCCCGGTGGTAGTAAAGTTATAGGGGCCCCTAATGTTTGGGTAAAAGGCCATATTGAGGGTATTCAAAAACAAAGGCTGACCGGTTGGTGAATCCTTAAAAGGGAATACTTCCCGCTCCAGCACCTCTCTGCTGTAATGATTCGATAATTCGTTAGCATTGAGTTTAATATCTTCTGGTGTACCCAAGCCGCTTCTGTTGTAGAAAATAGGATCGATGTTATACCAAGCCAATCGAGCCCGGTTAAAGCCATACTCCAGCCCATTGCTATTATAATCGATGTTGAATAATTGGGGAGTGCCCGAAATCTGCCAGGTAATGGCACTTTTTAAATCTATTAAGGAGCGACTGGCTTCAAAATCATCCAGATAACTGGTACCGTTTCTATTCCCTGCAAAATTGAGCGCCCTTGGATGGCCTGGCACGAAATTGGCGTATTCACCATTAAAATTAATAGTTGATTCTGCTTTTGTATTGATCAGAGGGAGCTTATCAACCATTCTGGTTAACCAGCGTGAAGAAGAATTATAGTTTAAATCAAGGCCCCATATGGTGTTCGATATCGGTTCTTCTCCAATGTTTACTTTCTGAGTAAGCGGACGCTCGGTGAGGTTGAGAATGGTTGCCCCCACGTTCAAGTTCTTATTAACTGCATAATCGAACCGTGATCCGAAAAGTGATCGTTGTTGAAGGCCGAAAAGCTCATTATTTTCTAGTTTGATGCGGATCGGCTGTCCCGAATTCAATAAGGCCTGGTTCAAAATCCTCACCCTACCAATGTTATAATCAATTGTAAAATCAGTTCCTTCCTGTAAGGGCAAATTACCCGCAATTACCTGCACGGAGCCCTCAGGCACATTGATAGCATTTAACTGGAATTCGGAACTCACCTGAGATTGATAAGTACCTTTGATAATGTAGCGGTTCAGCTCTGGGAAAAATTGTTGTGCATCGGGTTTGGTAGCACTGTATAGAGGATCATACACATATTTATCAATGAGCGCCTGTTCTCCTGATTTAAACTGGGCCTGCAGATCGGCCCCGAAGGGTTCCAGGGTAGGGAAAGTGATCCGTCCATTGAGCGGATCGATGGTAAGGTTCTCCAGAAAATCAAAAAAACCATCGGGCTTGCGGTCGCTTTGCTGATTCAATTGATCTAAGCCCGTCAACTGCAACCAGAGTTTGTCCTTGGTATCTTCCCCCTCCAACATCTGAGGCTTTTCGATTCCCGTGGCCTCATCTAAACGAAAAATATTCAAACGAAAATCATTCCGGCCGATCTGATAAGCACCTAAAGAATAAATGTTTTTCATCATTAAATCCCAAAGGGGAAACCTTTTGTAAGTAGAGTTCAGCCCGGCAGGGACTTTGGTTTTGAGTATTTCATTTTTGAGGAGTTTAACAAATAGCACATTGGGCGTATTGTTGTTTACCGGAATATCAGTAGAAAACTCTCCCACCTGGTATTCCACCCCATTTACGGTATAACGGTATGCCACAGCCAATACTTCATCGGCATTGAGCGCACTGTTCAATGAAATATAACCCAGTAAGGGATTGAGGGTATATTCTCGTTCGGTGAGCCTCCTGGCATAAGTTAATTTTGCATAGTTATCTGTAGGCGGGATATCGGCTATGCCCGAATAAAAATCAAATACTTTATTGGAATTGGTTAGTCTAATCTCCGGATTTTGCTCCAAAAGGTCGAGCAGATTATTAGACTGTTGCGCAAATCCCGGCGCCTTAAAAGCAGCAGGTGCCAGAGAATATACCGGTCCGCCCTGCACCTTGGCTGTGTTGTAAGGTCGATTTTCTCCCAAATCTAAAAAAGCCAAGATATCCCGGGCATCGGTATTATTATTAGCCCGGTTGGTAATCCACACTTCAATTTTAGTGATATTGATGGTAGAACTGATGAGTGGCAATTTCTTCAGCGCCTGATTGTAATTATCACGGAAGTACTGTGCCAAAAAGAAATGTCTGTTGGCTTCATAGTTATCTGCCAGTATGCGGAATTCATTCTGCTGGGCACCATTTGAAATAGTAATTTCTTTGGATTGTGATTTTTGCTGTGAAAAAACAGAGGTCACATTCAATCGCCCAAATTGCAACTGGGTTTTCAAGCCAAACAGCGCCTGGCTTCCGGTAATTAAAGAAGAATTTAAAGGAAGATTCACGTTACCCGCCTCAATTTTTCTAATGATCTCATCTTCATTACCGGTATAATCCAACTTCACCTGATTTTCAAAGTCAAATTGGGCCTCCGTATTATAATTCGTATTTATTTTCAATTTGGTACCCACTTGCCCGACCAAATTCATCTGAATACGCTGGTTGAAATCAAAATTCCCCTGGGTACGCTGACGCTCATTGAAGAGCGGATTCTCATTTCGGTTGATGCGACCCGCCAAGGTGAGCTCCGCCGAACCCTGGGGTCTCACTTCGATGGTAGATCCTCCAAAAATTCGTTCAAAAGATTTACTGTTTACCCTTACTGCCGGAATAAAACCTGGCTGACGGGCTTCGGCAATAGGTAGATCGGCCAATTCTCGCCAGTGCTTTTGGGTGATCTGCTGATTTTCAAAACGCTGGTATTCCTTAATTGAAAAATATTGTGGTTGCCTGTAAAATCGATCACCCACTTTTTCCTCAATCACATATTGACGGCTCAGCGGATTGAATTCGGTGGAACGTTTGATGTTTGCCGGGTTGGGCAAACTAATTCCAACAGGTTTTTTAAAACTGAGTGATTTGAAATCTTTAAAAGGATAAATGAGAGCCAGCGTATCTGTTTTTTTAATTTCAATTTGGGCATGGAGCGCATGCTGGCCGATTCCAAAAATTGCCAAAAAAAGAAATAAGAAAACCGCTGCTGTCTTCTTCAATTTATAGTTAAATAGTTTTAGTAATTATAAGCTTTTTAAAGCAATCTTTATCAAGGCCTCAACAGTTAAACTGCCATTTGCTTGATTTATTGCCTGATCAAGGGCTTTTTCGGCAGCATTTTTAGCAAACCCGAGCATGATCAAGGCCGACAAGGCTTCGTCTTTAACGGTATGATTTTTAGGTATAGAAATGAGTGAATCGTAACCCTCACGTTTCAATTTGTCCTGCAACTCGAGAATGAGACGTTGAGCCGATTTTGGACCAATCCCTTTAATTCTTTGTATCAAAGGGACATCTCCATTTACAATGGCCTGCTGAATTTCTTGCGGGGTAATGGAAGAAAGCATCATGCGACCAGTATTAGGTCCAATACCCGAGACTGAAATCAAATGGAGGAACAAACGGCGCTCTCCTTCATCGGCAAAGCCGTACAAAGTATGGGCATCTTCCTTTACATGCAGCCAGGTGTATAATTTACACTGTTCCTGATCCTGAATCGACGAGAAAGTATTTAAAGAAATATTGATATGATAGCCTACACCACCGGCTTCGATCACCACATAAGTGGGACCTTTAAAACTGAGTTTACCATCGATGTAGGCGTACATGAATTAGCGGCTGGTTTTACGAATGCGGTTAATAATCCCCTTGATACCCGCCTTTACCAAATTCACTTCAGCTTTTGACTGGGCATCTACCACGGCAATGGTCACCATATTAACGATCTCTCTCACCGAACTACCCAACTGCAAAATGTGAACCGGCTTATTCAAACCTAATAGGATGGGGCCAATTGCTTCTGCCTCACCCAATTCCTGGATCAATTTGTAGGCGATGTTTCCTGATTCTAAATTCGGGAAAACCAGGGTGTTGGCCGGTTGGCCATTGAGCGTACTGAAAGGAAAATTATCTTTCATTAAATCAGCATTCATGGCAAAATTAGCTTGCATTTCACCATCAACCATGATATCAGGATACTTTTCATGCAGTATCCTAACTGCCTCACGGGTCTTTTCAGGTATAGGTCCTTCATTAGAACCAAAATTTGAATAAGAAAGCATGGCAATCCGCGGATGGATGTTGAATTTCTTCACCGATCGATCGATCAATACCGTAATATCCACCAACTCCTGAACACTTGGATCTACATTAACCGTGGTATCTCCAAAAAACACCGGTCCTTTGCTGGTTAGCATCATATACATACCTGCCACACGGTTCACACCAGGCTCAGTACCAATTACCTGCAAAGCCGGACGAATGGTTTGGATGTAGTTTTTGGTCAATCCGGAGATTAGGGCATCTGCCTGTCCAAATTGAACCATGCAAGCACCGAAATAGTTACGATCACGCATCAACTTTTTAGCTTCGTAAAGCGTAATGCCACGTCGTTGGCGCTGCTCAAAAAGGTATTGGGCAAATTGTTGCGTCAATTCCACTTCTTCCATTGGATCAATGATACTTACACCTTCCAGGTCTAATTCATTTTCCTCAATGATCTCTTCAATTTTTTGTTTTTTACCTAACAGAATCGGGATCGCAATTCCTTCTTCTTTAACAATTTGGGCTGCCTTGAGAATTTTATAATTGTCGGCTTCGGCAAAAACTACTCGTTTCGGATCAATTTTAGCCTTATTGGTAATGGCTCTCATCAAGGCATCATCCATGCCCAAACGAAGTTTTAATTCCTCGCGGTAAGCATCCCAGTCTTTAATCGGATAACGGGCTACCCCAGAATCCATGGCTGCTTTAGCTACTGCCGGTGATACCGCAGTAATTAACCTAAAATCTAAAGGTTTAGGGATGATGTAATCTTTACCGAATTTTAAATTTTTTGTATTGTAAGCCAGGTTAACAGCTTCTGGAACCGGCTTTTTAGCCAGGTCTGCAATCGCTTTAACCGCAGCAATCTTCATTTCTTCGTTGATGGTGGTAGCTCTCACATCGAGTGCTCCTCTGAAAATGTAGGGGAAACCCAGCACGTTGTTCACCTGATTGGGATAATCAGAACGGCCAGTGGCCATCAAAACATCTTTACGGGTTTTAATCGCCAGGTTATAAGCAATCTCCGGATCGGGATTGGCCATAGCGAAAACGATCGGGTTTTTGGCCATGGTTTTAAGCATTGCCGGACTCAATACATCGGCAGATGATAAACCGATGAACACATCGGCATCTCTGATGGCTTCTTCCAGGGTATCAATTTTACGACTGGTCGCAAATTCTGCTTTAGTAGCATCTAAATTCTGACGGCTTTGATTGATCACCCCTGTACGGTCGATCATCACAATATTTTCCTTTTTTGCTCCCAAGCTCACGTATAAACGAGAACAAGAAATAGCCGCTGCACCTGCCCCATTCACCACTATTTTAACTTTATCGATTTTCTTCTTCTGTAATTCGCAAGCATTGAGCAATGCAGCAGAAGAAATGATGGCCGTACCATGCTGGTCGTCGTGCATGATCGGGATATTCAATTCCTCCTTCAAACGACGCTCAATTTCAAAACATTCAGGAGCCTTGATGTCTTCCAAGTTGACACCTCCGAAGGTTGGCTCTAAAGCTTTCACGATCTTTACAAAATCGTCTACATTTTTGGTATCCAGCTCTAAATCAAACACATCGATATCCGCAAAAATCTTGAAGAGAATACCCTTTCCTTCCATTACTGGCTTGCCGGCTTCCGGACCAATATCGCCCAAGCCTAAAACAGCCGTACCATTACTAATAACTGCTACCAGATTACCCTTAGCCGTGTATTTGTAAACGTCTTCTGTATTCTCGGCAATCCTCAAACAAGGCTCAGCCACCCCGGGGGAGTAGGCCAGGGCCAAATCGCGTTGGGAGTTGGTGGGTTTGGTGGGTAATACTTGTATTTTACCCGGACGACCCAGGGCATGATAATCTAATGCGTCTTGCTTGCGGTTGTTTTTACTCATGTATGCTATAATTATTGAGCGGATTCAAAATTACAATTCTTTTCGGGAAGAATGGGTTTAAAAACCCGGCTCGTTCCAACAAAAACTATTCCTGATAAATGATCAAACGCTTACCCACTTGGAGCTGCGTACTGCGTAGTTTGTTCCAGGTCTTGATTTGATTTACGGTTACTCCCTTAAATTTTTTGGCAATGCTACTCAGGTTATCCCCCCGTTTTACAATATGATAAATAGTTTTAGAGGTAGATGATGGGTTATTATTTTTTTGCGGGGCAACAAAATTGTTGGAAGCATTCCCGTTTAATACCTGATAAAGTGCGAAATAATCGGGATTGCTATTGGTTGGAATGACCAGCGGCTTGGGTGCATCGGCCGATCCGTTGATCGTTAATTTTTTATAAGATGGATTCAGTAAAATAAGTTGATGTAGATCAATCCCTGTGGCCCGTGCAACTGCTGCCAGTGATACAGGTTTGATCACATCGATCACATCGGTTAAAGTATTAAATGCCGGAGCCAAAGGGTTGATGTCAAACTGCCGGTAATTGCCCATAATGTAGGCAGTAGCTAAGAATTTAGGTACATAATTTCGGGTTTCTGCAGGTAAAAAACGGCTGATCTCCCAAAAATCGGCCTTACCACCGGCTTTTGCAATGGCCCGACTGACTGCACCTCTTCCACAGTTATAAGAGGCAATGGCCAGGAGCCAATCGCCATATTGGTCGAAGGCATCTCTCAAATAAGCAGCGGCGGCCTTACTGGCTTGGACCGGATCTTTACGCTCGTCAACCTCTTGGTTAATTTTTAATCCGTAAGCCTTGGCAGTAGGTGCCATAAATTGCCATGGACCCGTGGCCCCCACCCTCGAAACGGCATGCGGATTCAAAGCAGACTCAATGACGGATAAAAATTTGAGTTCTTCGGGCAGTCCGAACTCTTTCAGCACCCGCTCATAAACCGGAAAATAATAATTAGACAAGCCTAATAATTTACCCACCTGTTCTTTACGTTTGAGTAAAACGTCGATGAAACCTTGAACTGGCGCATTTCTGGTGGTGGCAATCGCTTGTTTGATAGAATCTGGTCGGTATTTATCGGAGGGTTTAACCCTGGTATTCAGCGAATCTGTTGCAAACGGCTGCGCCACAGCGAAACTGGAGCGCTCCCGCGTACTTGCAAGCATGATGCTTACCTGCAAACTGAATACCGTAATAAATACCAATGCTTTTTTCATCTAATTCAATAATTTGATCAGATTAAAATGGCCGGATCTCCAACAAGTTTGGAGATAAAAGCTAAGGGAGAAATTTATATCCTCCTCAATAAATTATTTAGATTTTTCTTCCTTTTCGGCAGCCTCTGTGGAACCGTCTTTTGCGTCTTTGAATTCTTTTACGCCTTTGCCCAGGCCACGCATTAATTCAGGAATTTTTTTACCACCAAAAAGTAATAATACAACCAGTAATATACCGATTAACTCTGGGGTACCTAAACCGATTAAAAATATCGAATTGAACATAATATCTTATTTTAAGGATGATTGATCTTGTTGCTTGGGAGCGGCGTCTGGATTTAAATCCTGAGCAGATTCCTCGATGTTTTGTTTCACTTCATTCATGTTGCGATGAATTTCGCGTTTAACATTATCTGAGGCATCTTTAAACTCTCGAATACCCTTTCCTAAACCACGAGCAAGTTCGGGCAACTTATTCCCACCAAACAACAATAGAATGGCCAACAGAATAAACATTAATTCTGGGGTACCGATGTTGAGGAATAAGAACACGTAACTATGCATCATTTTAAACGATGTAGCAAATATAAGATTTTTTGATGGAAGACAGGGTTTAATTAGCCAACCAACCTGTCGGATTCTGCGGGGTTCCGCCTTTCCAAAGCTCAAAATGCACCTCGGTACTGCCATCCGTCGGATCGGTTGCTACCGTACCGATTGTTTGTTTGAGACTTACTTTTTGTCCGGCCGATACGCTCACCGATTTGAGGTTGGAATAAGCGGTAAAGTACTCTCCATGACGAATCATCACCACATAAGTAGAGCTACCCGGTGGCATAAATACCTTTCTTACCTCTCCACCAAAAACTGCTCTCACGGCCGATCCAGGTGCAGTTTGAATATCCACCCCATTGTTTTGAATGGTTACATTAGCGCCATAACTGTGGCGGCCAAAACCTTCGCTGATATTTCCATTGGCCACCGGCCAAGGCAAGCGGCCACGATTCCCCAGAAAATCGGCAGAAAGCTTGGCAGCTTCGGGCGTTGCCGACAAGATACTGGAGCCTTTGGCTACCGGCTTGGCAGCCACACCTGTTCTTGCTTCAGTTTTGGTGGCTTCATCTTCTGCTTTTTTGCGTTCGGCCTCAATTTCACGGGCGATAGCTGCCTGGAGGGCCCTGTTCAATTGAAGAGATTCTCTTTGTTTTTTGCTTAATTCTTGTTTGAGTTGCTTCTCTTGCTTGGTTAGTCCGCTTAATACCTGTGTTTGCTTATTTTTTTCCTTACCAAGCGTTTGTTTTTCTTTCTGCTCGTCAGTTAAGAGGTAGGTTTTCTCTTTTTTATTCTTATCGAGCTGAACAATCTGAGAGTTCAGATCGTTTTGAGTGTTCTCAATATATCCGGCTTGTTTTTTGCGATACTCGGTAAACTGCTGTAAATATTTGAGTCGCTTAAAAGCCTGATTGAAGTTGTCAGCAGCAAAAATAAACATCAGTTTACTGTAGGCACCCTGATTTCTAAAAGCAAATCGAACCATCTCCGCATATTCCTTCTTCAATTGATTGAGATCGGATTGCAGCTTATTTACCGTACGGGTATTTTCGTTGATTTTATCATCCAATAAACGGATCTCAGAATTGATAGTTCTTATTTTCTGCTCTCTGAGCCTGATTTTGGCATTCAAAGCCCTGATTTGTTTCAGGGATAAGGATTTACTGCTGGAGGTTTTGTTGAGGGTACGGTTCAGTTCTTCAATCTCACGACTTAAGGCCTCTTTGCGGCGTTTGAGTTCGGCACTGCTCTGCCCAAAAGCTGTTGCAGTAAAAGAAAGAAACAAAACAAGTATTAGCCACCTCATTGCGCAAATGTATCTAAAATTACCTTTTCACTGAAAATCTTTTAGGAACACTGAAGGGGAAATCGATCGAAATATCTTTCTCAATTTTACTGTATCTCATCTCAGCTTTGATAGATTTAGTTCCAGCTTGAGACTGCAATTTCAATAAGTGTGGAACCAGGCTGGATGCTTCCGTATAATAGTCGCTATACTTTACCTCTAACTGCTGGGCATTCAGGGTATCTTTTAATAAGGTGCTGGAAACCCTTAAAATATCGTTGAATTGAAATTGATAGGCAAGACTAGACGAAATGCCCGATAAAGTTAGCTGCTCATTTTGCATGCTAAAATCGGGCTTTTGCACCATGGCTTCTTCAATGGGGTTGGCCAGTAAAATGGCTTGTACCGTTTGGAAATTGATTTGCGGATTGGTGTATTCGTGAATAAAACTAAAAGGCTTCTTTAAGTAAATACTCTCTAAGCGGTTTAAAACATGGATGCTATCAGGCGTAATAAGTACCCTTGCGGCTTCCAGTCCGGCCAATGCAGTTACAGAGATCCAGATCTTTTTATCTTTCTGCATCCTGATATTGATGTTCACCTCATTGTTATTGCCATCTAAATTGAGTTCAGCTTTAGCTTTGATAGAAAAGGTATCAAAATCCACTTGGGCTTGTTTGATGGCAGCCAGCTTTTCGGCATTTCCTCTTTCTAAGGCACTGTTATCTGGCGGAGGCAGTATTTTCTTGGTTTTGCAGGAAGTTGCAGTAAACAGAAGGGCTACAAAAAGCAGCTGATAACAAATAATTGGTTTCAAAAATTTCATCATTCTTAATTTTTGGATACACCGGTATGGCCATAACCGCCGGCTCCTCTTTGTGTCTCGGTTAACACTTCTACTTCTTGCCAATCCACCTTCTCATGTTTGGAAATGATCATCTGAGCAATTCGGTCACCATCTTGAATTAAAAAATCACTGTCCGAAAAATTGATCAAAAGGATTTTAATTTCACCTCGGTAATCGGCATCAATGGTACCCGGCGTGTTGAGTACCGTCACACCATATTTTAAAGCCAAACCACTGCGGGGTCTAATTTGGGCTTCATAACCAATAGGCAATTCGAGATAAATCCCCGTCGGAATCAATTGACGTTCCATGGGTTTCAGCATAACGGTTGATGCCACAAAAGCCTTCAGATCCATACCGGCAGACGATGGAGTTTCGTAAGTCGGCAAGCTATGATGCGATTTATTGATGATTTTGACCGTCATTGTTTATTGCTGCTTTAATAATTGCCTGATGCCTTTTTGTTCAGCCATTAAAGTTCCGATTACAAAGAGAGCAAATAATATGTTACCTACAAGCAGGTCTGATTTAAATAAATAAAAAGAGCTGAATACCATCAAAGCTGTGAGCAGCAAATAAACAGCGATACGTTTTACCGGATAGGGAATGGGATAATTTTTTTGCCCTAACCAATAAGAAAGTAGCATCATGGTTGCATAAGCCAATAAAGTGATCCATGCAGAGGCAAGATAACTATATTGTGGAACCAACCAAATGTTTAAGCCAATGGTGAGCAAGGCTCCAACTGACGAAATGTACAATCCGTAGCGGGTTTGGTCTGAAAGTTTATACCAGATGGAAAGATTCATATAAATACCCAAACTGATGTAGGCAAAAAGCAAAATGGGCACCACTTGTAATCCCGACCAATACAATTGCTGTTGTTCTGCATTTCCGCGGATGAAATATTTGAGGATCTCCAAATTGGCCACCAAACCCATACAAATCAAACAAACCGCAATAACGAAATAATGCATAATTTTTGCATAAGTCTGACGGGCTTGCTCTTTTTTGGAATGCGAAAAAAAGAAAGGTTCGGCACCTAAACGGAAGGCCTGAATAAAAATGCTTAAAAATATGGCCAGTTTACAAGTGGCTCCGTAAATACCCACTTCCTGTTGGCTAATACTGACAGGCAGTAAACGCCCGATCAGGATCTTATCAATATTTTCATTGATGATAAAGGAAATGTTTGCAACCAAAACCGGCCAACTGTAACTGTACATATCTCTGAGCAAAGCAGTATCTATTTGCCAACGTAGTTTAGCAAGTTCGGGGCTCAGCAATAAAAAGGTAATGCCACTGGCTAATAAATTTGAAATGAACACGTAACCTACCCAGGATGGCCTGTACCAGGTGCTAAAAAACTCGGCACCCGTCAAATTATTTTCAAGGATATAAGGTATTCCAAAAATGAAAAACAGGTTGAAAATGATGAATAAGAAAACATTCAAAGACTTGAGTCCGGCGTAGCGCAATGATCGGCCCTCAGCCCTCAACTTGGCAAAAGGAATAACGGTGAGGGCATCAATTACCAAGATGTAAATGAAAAACTTTACGTATTGAGCGTAATCGGGTTGGTAGGCAGCTTGATTACGCTGCATCCAAAAGGCGATATCATCTACAAACCAAAATGCGAAAAGAAAAAATGAAAATGTCAGCAAGGCAATGCTGAAAAAAGTATTTTGATATACCTTTTCGCGATCATTTTCATACTTATGGAGGTATCGGAAAAAAGTGGTTTCCATACCAAAAGAGAGCAAGGCATTCAACAAAGATGCCCAACTGTACATCGTAGTAAAAATACCATAAGCTTTAGCCGGATAAACCCTCACGTAAAGCGGGGTAAGAAAAAAATTGAGCACCCTCGAAACCACGGTACTGATTCCGTAAATAGCTGTTTGACCGGCAAATTTTCTGGCTGTAGACAAAGGCTTAAGCTAAAGGATTTAGGGGCTAACTAACTTTTTCTTTATTTCAAAATTACGATAGTTTTTCGGTTCAGCTTCATTGATCACTACTTTTTCCACCTGGGCTTTTTCAGGCCCCTGACGACAAAAATCGAGAAACTCTTCTAATGAAAAATCATCGCCTTCTGCTTCTATGTAAACGCTGCCGTCCGGCTGATTCAGCACCAGGCCTTTTACGCCGAGCACATCGGCCACCGCTTTGGCACTGGCCCTGAAGAAAACACCCTGAACTTTTCCATACACACTAACTTGAAGGTGTTTCATCTTTAAAGTTTTAAATCTGCTAATCGTTGTTTTTCAAACAAAAATTCGGTCCATATTTCGTTCAGAATCTCTGCAGCCGGTTGTACGCGGTCCAGCATGGCCGATACCTGCCCAATCTCTAATTCTCCCTCCTTCATGTCGCCTTCAAACATACCTTTTTTGGCACGAGCTCGTCCCAATAAAGTCGCTAATTCAGTTCTGCTGGCACCAGCCTGTTCGGCTTCGGCAACTTTGAGAGCGAATTCATTTTCGAGTAATCGCACGGGCACCAGCGATTTCAAGCGCAATTTGGTATCGCCTTCTTTAGCATTTAAAATTGCTTTTTTGAAGTTTTCATGTGCCGAAGATTCTTCAGTCACTGCAAACCGGGAACCAATTTGCACGCCATCTGCTCCCAATGCAAATGCCGCCAACATAGATTTACCGCTGGCTATTCCTCCGGCAGCAATGATGGGTAAGTTTACTACTTCTTTGAGCATGGGTACCAGGCACATGGTGGTGGTTTCTTCCCTGCCGTTATGACCACCGGCCTCAAATCCCTCGGCAACAATTGCATCTACACCACTTTCTGCTGCTTTTATGGCGAATTTCGTGTTGGCTACCACATGTACCACAATTATCCCTTTCTCTTTTAAAAAGGGAGTCCAGGTTGCAGGATTGCCGGCAGATGTGAACACGATTTTTATGCCTTCCGCCACCAAAATTTCCATTAACTGATCTATATCAGGATACAGAAGTGGAATATTGACGCCAAAAGGCTGCTGGGTAGCCTGTTTACATTTCCGAATGTGTTCTCTTAAAACTTCTGGATACATGGAACCCGCCCCAATGAGACCCAAGCCACCAGCGTTCGAAACCGCTGCTGCCAAGCGCCAGCCACTGCACCAAACCATGCCTGCTTGTATGATTGGATATTTAATCCCAAAAAGCTTTTGGACTGAATTCATCTGTCTAATTTGAAGCTTTCAGTCCAAATGCGCAAATATTGCGTGCTTATATTAATTTTTTAACACCCGAATTACGAGTCAGTTGGAGATCGTTTGTGTAAGTGATAAGATTTAAACCGGGTTTTTTACCTTTTTCTAAGCTTCCAAACGTTTTATCAATACCTAGGAATTTGGCCCCGTTGAGGGTGGCCCAACGAATGGTTTCGCTGAAGGCTAATTTAGGGAAATGCTCGTGTAACACCTTTAGTTCTGATAAAACACAAAGTCCGTCATTAGAAGCATAGCTGTCGGTGCCAACCGTGAGCTGGAAATCCTGAGGTAGGAATAAATCTACCTTGGGCAAGCGGTTTTCTATGTAGAGATTGGCCTTAGGGCAAAAACACCAGTAAACATCCCGATTGAAACGTTTTACAAAATAAAGATCCTTCAGGCTGGTATAGGTATTGTGTACGAGAAGAATGCGTTGGTTTTCAGGGAAGGATGGCGTAAAAGTCTGCAGTGAATTTCGGGCTTGTGGCTTAAAAAAGCTGATATCTTGCTTCAAAAATTCGTATAGGTCTAAAAATTTTCCAGTTCGATACCTAAAAAATTTGTTTTCCTCCTCACTTTCCTGGTTATGAATACTGATGATATTTTCTGATTTGATGGCGAAATGGGCAATCTCCTTGATCAGCTCTTTGCTCACCGAATAGGGCGCATGCGGGGTGATGGA
Organism: Sphingobacteriaceae bacterium; assembly: GCA_947459195.1. Taxonomy (GTDB): domain Bacteria; phylum Bacteroidota; class Bacteroidia; order Sphingobacteriales; family Sphingobacteriaceae; genus JAIPAN01. Next base: position 20,171 of record CANHCS010000001.1, on the reverse strand, counting down.
ATTGGGCAAGGGCGCAAATTCCTCCTTCAATTTCAAACCTTTTTGAAATACCTCTCTCGCTACAGCGGGATTGATCCCAATCAATTCGATAAATGTATGATAGTATAGTTTACTCTTCTCTTTTACAGATTTGGAAAGGATGTGATTAGAAATATCACCCACTGCTACAATCCCATTCTTCTGCATTTCCTCGTCGGCAGCTTCCATGGCCGCCAATACCTCCTCCTGATCGAATTGTTTGAGTCCTAAAACACCTTTGATAAATTCTATCAATCCTGTGTTCGGTTGAACTTTTCCCTTTAAGTGGGAAAGTTCCAGGTGGCAGTGGCTATTCACAAATCCGGGAACGATGATCCCTTTGTGTTTTTCGATAGACTGATTCTTCAGATCGGGATGGTCCTTTTCGTAAACACCTATAATTTCACCATGTGAACTAATGGCAACTACCCCATTGGGAATAGGTTTAGTATTCACTGGGAAAACATAATCAGCAGAGAAATAGTTCGGCATAATCTTCAAGCTATCACATCATCACTCGTGCTTAGGTGTCGCAGTCGCTAAAAAGAATGGTGTGGAATAATAATATATAATCAAAAATAATAGAAAATTGTTTCGTTTAAACTATAAAAATTATTTTATAGAGTTAATTTTTAAAAATTGGATAATTTTGTCTCCTCATGGCAGAACCAGCAAAAATAGATATCAGAAGTCTGTCTCCCGAGGCCTTAAGCGAGCATTTTAAGGCCATGGGTGAACCTGCATTCAGGGCCAAACAGTTGTACGACTGGCTTTGGGCCAAGGCTTGTACGCACTTTGATGAGATGAGCAATCTGCCAAAAGCACTCAGAGAAAAGTTAAAAGAACAATATCAGATTAATCATATCCGCGTTGATGACTCTCAATTTAGTGCCGATGGGACCATCAAAAATTCGTTCAGGCTATACGATGAAAACCTGATTGAGGGCGTACTTATTCCGACTCCCGAGCGAATGACCGCCTGTGTCAGTTCGCAAGTAGGCTGCAGTTTAACCTGTAAATTTTGCGCCACCGGATACATGGACCGCAAGCGTAACCTCAATGCAGATGAAATATTTGATCAAGTAGTTTTGATCTCCCGTCAGGCAGAAGAGAACTACCAATTGCCACTGAGCAATATTGTTTACATGGGCATGGGCGAACCTTTGCTCAATTATGCAAATGTGTTGAAATCCATTGAACGAATTACAGCCGAAGATGGGCTGAACATGTCGTATAAGCGCATTACGGTTTCAACAGCGGGTATTGCCAAAATGATTAAAAAACTGGGCGATGATGGCGTGAAGTTCAACCTGGCGCTCTCTCTGCATGCGGCCAATGATCAGAAAAGGAACGAGATCATGCCCATCAATGAGCAGAACAGCCTCAAGGCTTTGGCCGAAGCATTGAAATATTATTATGCTAAGACAAAGAATCCGGTAACCTACGAGTACATCGTTTTCAACGATTTTAATGATGAAATTTCGGATGCGGAGGAACTGGCCCGCTTCTGCAAGCACGTTCCTTGCAAAGTGAACATCATCGAGTATAACCCAATTTCTTTTGCCGCTTTCCAAAATGCGGCCATCGATAAAATAGAAGTCTTTGCCGAATACCTCAGGAGCAAAGGCATCATCACCAATATCAGGCGCAGCCGCGGAAAAGACATCGATGCAGCCTGCGGTCAGTTGGCAGTAAAAAAACAATAATTTTCAGCATTTCGTGTTCTATAGAGTATAAGCTATCAAGCTATGCTCAAAGAATATTTTAACGATTTTCTGGCATTATTTTTTCCAGAATTGTGTGGTGCCTGTGCCAAAAATTTGTTCAAGGGCGAAGTAGAGATCTGCACCTCCTGCATTTACAAACTCCCTTTAACCGCCCATCACAACGATCCAAACAACAAAGTGGCCAGACAATTTTGGGGCAGGATTTCATTTTTTCAGGCAGGAGCTTATCTACACTTTAAAAAAGGCGGTCGGGTACAAGCACTTCTCCATCAAATCAAATACCGAAAACGGGAACAACTGGGAGTAAGATTAGGGGAGTTGTATGGTTACGAATTATCGCAATCTGCAAATTTTATTAAACCTGATCTGATCATTCCCGTACCACTACATCCAAAAAAATTGAAAATGAGGGGGTATAATCAAAGTGAAGCCATTGCCAAAGGGCTGAGCAAGGTGCTTCAGGTAGATCTATCGAACACTCATTTAATCAGAAATCTACATACCGAAAGTCAGACAAAAAAGAACAGGTTTTCGAGGTATGAAAACATGCAGGAAGCATTTTCCATTCATCGACCTGGGGAACTCCAAGGAAAACATATTCTACTGATTGATGACGTAATCACCACCGGCTCCACGCTCGAAGCCTGTGCCCTTTGTTTACAAGAAAAAGTCGAAATAAAGCTCAGTTTGGCTGCTTTGGCTTACGCCGATTAAAAATTGAAAATAATTGTAACCGGAGTTAGCATTCTTACGTATAAAGGATTACGTTGGATTTCTCCCAAATAATCCTAACGTATGCGTTAATTTTTAGAAAGCAAAAGAGCCGGTATTCCGGCTCTTTTGTGTTTTATGATCAAGCTTTATAAAGCGGATATTTGGACATCAGCTCAGAAACCTGCTGATGAATTTTGTGAAGTTTTTTGGGTTGCTCCGCTTGTGTAAGGGCCTGATCGATCAGATCAACAATCAATTCCATGTGTTTTTCTTTCAAACCACGTGTGGTAATTGCTGCAGTTCCTAAGCGGATACCAGAAGTAACGAATGGAGATTTATCATCGTAAGGCACCATGTTCTTATTCACCGTAATACCCGCCTCGCCCAAAGCTGCTTCAGCAGCTTTACCGCTGATGTTTTTATTTCTAAGATCGAGTAGCATCAAATGATTATCAGTTCCACCCGAAATGATCTGGTAATTTCTCTGCATTAGGGCATCGGCCATGGCCGCTGCATTTTTCTTTACTTGGATGATGTATTTCATATAGCTCTCAGTCAAAGCTTCGCCAAAAGCAATGGCTTTAGCAGCAATGATGTGCTCCAACGGACCACCCTGGGTACCCGGGAAAACGGCCCCATCTAAGAGAGCCGACATCATTTTGATCTCGCCTTTTGGAGTGGTTAAACCGAAAGGATTTTCAAAATCTTTTCCCATCATGATCATCCCTCCACGCGGCCCACGTAAAGTTTTGTGCGTGGTGGTACTCACCACATGGCAGTGCGGAAGCGGATCGTTCAATAAGCCTCGGGCAATTAAGCCGGAAGGGTGTGAAATATCGGCCAGCACTAAAGCACCCACCTGATCGGCTACTTTGCGAATGAATGCATAATCCCACTCTCTTGAGTAAGCCGAAGCCCCACAAATGATCAGTTTTGGTTTTTCTTTGAGCGCTACCCTTTCGAGTTGTTCGTAATCAATTAAGCCGGTGTCTGGTTTAACCCCGTAAAAAAAGGGTTGATATAATTTACCTGAAAAATTTACTGGAGAGCCATGGGTAAGGTGCCCGCCATGAGAGAGGTCAAATCCTAAAATCTTATCGCCGGGCTTTAATAATGCCAGAAATATGGCAGCGTTTGCCTGTGCACCCGAATGTGGTTGCACATTTACCCAAGCAGCGTTGAACAATTCTTTGGCTCTGTCTATGGCAATGTTTTCAATTTCGTCTACTACTTCGCAGCCGCCGTAATACCTTTTTCCAGGTAAACCCTCGGCATACTTATTGGTCAAAACCGAACCGGCGGCTTCCATCACTTGCGGACTAACAAAATTCTCGGAAGCAATCAGTTCGATACCGGTCTCCTGGCGATGTAATTCTTCTTCAATCAGCTGAAAAATGAGTTTATCTCTCTTCATGGAATCTTTAAAAATAAGTGCCTAAAAATACATATTTAATCTAATGAGCCGCATAAAATTTTGGGGAAATCGGGCTCAAACCGATTTGGCTTCCACCCAAAAATTATTATAACCCAAACCGGTTTGAATCGATACCAATTGCTGTTGCAACATTTCGAGCAGGGCCAAGAAATTATAGACGAAATGAACCTTATTATCTGATTTTTTCTTCAGATAATCGAAATCTAACTGCTGATTGAGTGACAACAAATCCATGATCACCTTTTTTTGCCCTTCGATGGTATATGGATACTGAACCACCGTATGTTTCACTTCCCGAGACCGGATATCGTACTTGTTCATGATCCGCTCATAAGTGAGCATCAATTTGTACAAATCGAAACTTGCCAATTCTTCCCCCGGTTGCGCATGTTGCTGGCTAATTTGCTGCAAGTCAAAAGCTAGGTGTCCTCGCTTCTCCTTCAACAAGCGCTCCTCTTCCAAAAGTTTCAGCTCTTCGGTCACTAATTTAAAGCGCTTGTATTCCAAGAGTTTCTGAACCAGGTCTTTACGATGATCGATTTCATTGCCCTCCTCATCCAATTCCTGTCGGGGCAATAGCATTTTTGCCTTGATTCGCATCAGGGTGGCAGCAACATAAATAAACTCACTGGCCACTTCCATGTTCATGGCATTGAGCTGGTGAATATAGTTCAGAAAATCGTCAGTAATCTTAGCAATGGGAATATCGTAAATATCCAGCTCGTCCCTTTCGATGAAAAATAACAGCAAATCGAAAGGACCCTCAAATTTGGGAAGCCTGATCTCAAAGTTTTCTGAAGCCTGCATACGAGTAAAACAAAATTAAACCAATTAATAAGTTTTACATTCAAAATATTTAAATTGTAAGATTATTAGGCGCAAATTTGCTTAATTTGTGTTCCAACACTTTTTGAACATCTATACTAAATGGAAATTAAAGCCGGTGAACTATTAGAGAGGATCAACCTGCCCGCTGATTTAAAAAAATTTGATGAAAGCGAGCTGGAGCAGATCTGCCAGGAATTGCGTCAATACATCATTGATGTAGTTTCCGTGAATGGTGGCCATTTTGGCGCCAGTTTAGGCGTAGTAGAACTCAGCGTAGCTTTACATTATGTACTTAATACCCCCGATGACCAATTGGTATGGGACGTAGGCCACCAGGCTTACGGTCATAAAATACTGACCGGGCGACGTAAAAATTTTCACACCAACCGTATTTATAAAGGAATCAGCGGTTTCCCAAAAAGATCAGAAAGCGAATACGACACTTTTGGGGTGGGACACTCCTCTACTTCAATTTCTGCAGCCTTGGGGATGGCCGTTGCTTCGCAATACCAGGGCAATACTGAACGTCAGCATGTGGCCGTAATTGGCGACGGTGCCATGACGGCAGGTTTGGCCTTTGAGGCACTCAACCATGCCGGTATTGAGAATTCTAACCTGCTGGTGATTCTTAATGATAATTGCATGTCCATCGACCCAAATGTGGGCGCACTGAAAGAATACCTCACAGATATTACCACCTCTAAAACATATAATCGCTTCCGCGATGATGTTTCATTGGTTTTAAATAAACTTTCCAGCCTTGGCCCCAACGCTCATGAGCTGGTGAAGAAGATCGAGAAGAGCATCAAAGGAACGCTCCTCAAGAAAAGCAATTTCTTCGAAGCACTTAATTTCAGGTATTTCGGACCTATCGACGGTCACGATGTAAAACACCTGGTAAAAGTGCTCAACGATCTGAAAAATATTCCCGGTCCTAAATTGCTGCATTGCGTAACGGTAAAAGGTAAAGGTTACGCTTTGGCAGAGCAGGATCAAACAAAATGGCATGCGCCCGGCTTATTCGATAAAATAACCGGCGAAATCAAAAAATCGGTTTCTGACAAACCGCAACCACCAAAATACCAGGATGTTTTTGGACATACCATCGTGGAACTGGCTGAAAAAAATGATAAAATCATGGGTATTACGCCCGCCATGCCTTCCGGCTGTTCGTTAAATATCATGATGAAAGCCATGCCCAAAAGGGCATTCGACGTAGGTATTGCCGAGCAGCATGCCGTTACTTTTTCTGCCGGACTGGCTACGCAGGGCATGGTGCCTTTCTGTAATATCTATTCCAGTTTCATGCAGCGTGCTTACGATCAGGTGATCCACGATGTAGCCATCCAAAAACTCAATGTGGTTTTCTGTTTAGATCGCGGTGGGGTAGCCGGAGCCGATGGACCTACGCACCACGGTGCTTATGATCTGGCCTACATGCGTTGTATCCCGAACATGGTGGTTTCGGCCCCAATGAACGAAGAAGAACTACGCAACCTCATGTACACTGCCCAACAAGAAAACATGGGACCTTTCTCCATTCGCTATCCGAGAGGAAATGGGGTGATGCCCGACTGGAAACGTCCGTTTAAAGCAATTCCTGTTGGTAAAGGCCGAAAAATTTGTGACGGCGAAGAGGTGGCCATTCTCAGTATTGGCCACATCGGCAACGAAGCAACAAAAGCTTGCCAAGAATTGAATGCCGAAGGCATTTATCCGGCACATTACGACATGCGTTTTGCCAAACCCATCGACGAACAATTGCTCCACGAAGTGTTCTCTAAATTCAAAAACGTAATTACGGTTGAAGATGGTTGCATTCAGGGAGGTATGGGATCTGCAGTGATCGAGTTCATGGCCGAAAATAATTACACTGCCAGGGTAATCAGACTCGGTATCCCCGATCAGGTAATTGAACATGGAGAACAGCCAGAATTATGGGCTGAATGTGGTTACGATGCGGCAGCTATTCAACAAAAAGTGAAAGAAATGGCCCATAGCCGTGCTACGCAAACCATTGCTTCTTAAACTATTTTAAAATGCCAAAACTGTACTTCTATTTTAATTGAGTCCCGCTTTCCGCTCATACGGCTGCAGGCATACCCTTCGTGGCCGGTATCCGCTGCAATTGGATTTAGTTTACAATAAATATAACTATTTTTAGTTAGTTATTATTAGTTAATTATTTTTAATTAAGTAATTTATATTATAAAATAACAAAAAAACCGACGCATGGCCGGGTTTAATCAATTTTATACAAAAAACAAACTATTCGAAGTAATTGTGGGTTTTATAGCCCCCCTGCTTCAAAAATTCGTCTTTCTTCATTAAATGCAGATCGGCAATCACCATATCTTGAACCAAGGCTGGCAGATCGTACTTTGGAGTCCAACCCAATTGTTTTTTTGCTTTACTTGGATCACCCAGTAAGAGATCCACTTCGGTAGGGCGGTAATATTTAGGATCGACCTTTACAACCGTGGTGCCCAGCTTCAACGCATCGGGGTTAATCCCTAATTCCTTGCAGCGGGCTTCGTTCACATGGATAATTACTCCTTTTTCATTCTCGGCCTTACCACTGAATTCGATTTCAATACCCAGTTCTTCGAAAGCTAATTTTACAAAGTCCCTCACTGTGGTGGTCACGCCGGTTGCAATCACATAATCCTCAGGCTTTTCTTGTTGTAAGATGAGCCACATGGCCTCCACATAATCTTTGGCATGGCCCCAATCTCGTTGAGCAGATAAATTACCTAAAAAGAGCGTCTGCTGCAGACCAAGAGCAATCTTAGCCGCAGCACGGGTAATTTTACGAGTCACGAAGGTTTCGCCACGAATGGGGCTCTCATGATTGAATAAGATTCCGTTGCAGGCATACATCTCGTAGGCTTCGCGATAGTTTACCGTAATCCAGTAAGCGTATAACTTGGCCACTCCATAAGGTGAACGTGGGTAGAAAGGTGTTGTTTCGCTTTGCGGAACCGCCTGTACCAATCCATAGAGCTCTGAAGTAGAGGCCTGGTAAATCTTGGTTTTTTTCGTCATCCCCAACAAACGAACAGCTTCCAGAATTCTGAGTGTTCCTACGCCATCTGCATTGGCAGTGTATTCAGGCGTATCGAAACTCACTTTTACATGGCTTTGCGCTGCCAGGTTATAAATTTCATCCGGTTGTGTTTCCTGAATAATACGAATGAGATTGGTGGAATCTGTTAAATCACCATAATGAAGCTTGAAACGAACTTGCTCCTCATGAGGATCTTGGTAAAGATGGTCTATGCGTTCGGTATTAAAGGAAGAACTTCTTCTTTTTAAACCGTGAACAAAATAACCTTTCTTTAGCAGAAATTCTGCCAAATATGCCCCATCCTGACCTGTAATACCCGTAATTAATGCAACCTTCATGCTTGTAATTTAACTATTAATATCTCCTATCAATTCTGATGAATGATTCTGAGTAAGTATTGACCATAACCGCTTTTCACCAATGGTTCGGCAATTGCTTTTAATTCTTCTTTGCTAATAAAGCCCATGCGATAGGCTATTTCCTCAATACAACCAATTTTTAAGCCCTGGCGTTCTTCTATCACTTGCACAAACTGTCCGGCCTGCATCAGGGAATTAAAAGTGCCGGTATCGAGCCAGGCTGTACCGCGACTCAGGACTGCTACTTTTAGTTTGCCCTGGGCCAGGTAGGTTTTGTTCACATCGGTAATTTCATATTCGCCACGAGCCGAAGGCTGAATATTTTTGGCAATTTCTACCACCGAATTATCGTAAAAATATAAGCCCGGTACCGCATAATTCGATTTAGGGCTGGCAGGTTTTTCTTCAATAGATATGGCACGCTGCTGGGCATCGAACTCTACCACGCCATAGCGCTCCGGATCTGAAACCGGGTAGGCAAACACTACGCCGCCATCAGGCTTAGTCGATTCTTGCATCAGTCGGTCCATACCATCGCCATAAAAAATATTATCACCTAAAATTAAAGCTACATCATCATTCCCGATAAAATCGGCACCAATTACAAAGGCCTGTGCCAAACCATTGGGAACTTCCTGTACGGCATAAGAAAATTTACACCCTAATTGTTGGCCGCTACCTAATAACTTTTCAAAATGAGGCAAATCATGCGGGGTAGAAATTACAAGAATTTCATTGATGCCCGCTTGCATGAGCGTAGATAGCGGATAATAGATCATCGGCTTATCGTAAACAGGCATCAATTGCTTGCTTACCGCCAAGGTTAAGGGATGTAAACGGGTGCCGGAACCGCCGGCAAGTATAATTCCTTTCATTTGGTGGATTTTATAGGTTGATGGTTAAAAATAAGAATTTCTATAGAGATGCTTGCACCTTTTCCTCTAATTCGGCAAACCAGGCGTCCCCATATTTCCGAATGAGCGGCTCTTTTAGGAATTGATATACCAGTACTTTTAATTCGGCTCCATGTGAGCAGGCTGCACTACAAATAGACCAGCGATCGTAATGCAATACATCAAACTCCGGATAGGAAGTGATGCGGATGGGATATAAATGGCAAGAGAGGGGCTTCTTCCACTTTACCATTCCCATTTCATATGCTTTCTCAATGGAACATTTGGTGATCCCGTTTTCCCAAATTACATAAGCACATTCCTTATTTCCATCTACGCAAGGAGTGGTATAATCACCTTCAAAATCTTTCACATAAACACCTTCAGCCTCCACAGTCTCTATTCCCTTGGCGGTCATCAGTGGTTTTACCATTGGATAGACTTCTTCCAAAATCGCTTTTTCTGCATGCTCGAGGGGTGCGCCTGCATCGCCTTCAATACAACATGCACCTTTGCAAGCATTTAAATTGCATACAAATTGCTCGGAAATGAGGTCTTCGTGGACCAAGACATGGCCTACTTCGATCATGGTTCTACTTTTTTTGCAGCCAAGGGATACTTTAAGCCTTTGGCATTGACCAATTCCATAGTGATGGATCCTACCAATACTTCAACATGGGCTTTTACCGGAATACGGTTACCATCGTCGGTAATCCATAGGTATAATTTGCTGTCTTTCCTGAAGATGCGACCGGGTTGGATGGAAGGGCTGAATTTCAGGCAATTGAATTTACCCAAAGCAGTTTTCACCACCTCTTTACCTAAATATTCTATTTCTAACTGAGAGATACCATCGCTTAAGAAATACGACATGGAGAATTTATCTCCTTTTTTAATATTAGAAATGTCGATACTGCGGGCAAAATAATAGGCCGAAATCACATCAAAAGTTTGAGCAGATCCTTTGAAGGTACCTTTGTTGGAGACTACTTTTTGCTGCTCCTGATAAAAGCGGGCCTTATCATTTCTGCGATAACTCGACTCGTGTATATTTTCGGTGTATAGATAAGGTGTTAACTCTTTTCGATCGATGTACGAATCGTATCTGTTTCTCACCCGATGAAAGATATCAAATGTGCCCGAAGTTCGGCCCTCAGCTATGAGGTGAAATACCGGTCGGTCGTCAAACTTAAGGTCAGTATCAATGATTCTTAATTTTGCTTCGGCAGCGGTAAAAATACCATACCTGAGTTTATATAGGAGTTCCTCTCCGGGTTGGAAGGCTACTTCGGCGGTATTCTTCAATTCTTGCGCTTGAACTACAGCCAAACTGCATAGCAGGGATAGAAACAAAAAGACTTTTTTCATGTGGATGAATTTAAACATCTTTCCTTTTAAAGAGCGGCACAGTTGAACAAGGCTCCCCATACATCACGCTTTTTGCTACATTCACTAACTTAGCTGCCAGGCTTACATATGCCGAATCGGGAACCGGGATTTCGCCGCAACCTTTTACCACAACCCTTTGATCGCGATAACTTTCCAAATCTAAACTGGCAAGCGCCCTGTCAAATAAGACCGTTTCGAGTAAATCCAAGTCGCCGAAAACAATACTTGCAGCATAGGGGCTTAACTTGGTAGCCAGCAACATATATGCCCAAGTAGGCACAATGGCATCGGTACTGCAATGAATAGCTACGTGCTTACCAGTGTATGCTGCCCAATCGTGCAACTTTACATATTCTCTGAAGTCTTTCTCACGTAAGATCAATCCCTGAAATAGGTTGTCCTTGATATCGTACAGTATGCGTTCACCTGTTGGATAAAATTTAGACAGATCCACACTCACAATGCCGCTTTCAGCAACTTTATTTCTAAGATTTAAATCGAGGTCCATAGCTGAAAAATAAAAAATCCGGAAAGATGTAAATCTTCCCGGATATAAAGTTAAGAAATAAGCTTCTTAAAAGAATTTTACGCGGTAATCTTTGACATCAGCCTGATCACGCAAAACCCCAAATGCAGCACCGGCACCACGTTGGTAAAGGTACTGTACCAGTTGTTGTTTTTGTTTTGCAGGGTTTAAGAGAGGTGCAGGATTTGAAATACCGTTGACCATAAAGGCATACACGCCGCTCTCGCCTCTAATTGCTTTAGATAATTTTGCTGGCTGTGCTCCAAATATTGCACCCACCAATTTATTTTCTTGCCCAATACCCGGTAAAATAGGATTGGCGAACACCAGGTTTTCAACCGGGATTACAGTTTTACCCACTTTTTGAGCTACCTGCTCTAAGCTGGAAGCTCCGGCCAAGGCCTGGTTCAATTTTTCTTCCAAACGGTTGGCTTTAACCTCTTTGATTACCTGTGGTTCAATTTGTTTTTTAACCTGCTCTAAAGAAAGTGTGCCTTTTTCTTTTACGTCTGTTAGCTTCGCGATTACAAATTGATCGCCAGTTTCAAAAACCTGGTCAGATACGTCACCAACATCGGCACGATAAGCCCAACGGATAATTTCACGCGGATTTTCAAGACCGGCAAGATCAGCTTGCGTACCTACCACATCTTGTGCAATAAGTTTTTTATAGTTCGACTGCTTAGCTAATTCATCAAAGGCTTTGGCATCGCTTGCTTTGTTTAAGAAAGCAGAAGCTTTGGCATAAGCCGCTTGTTGAGTTTTGCTGCTGCTGCTCAATGATTTGTCTACTAAAGCGACTTTTACCACTTTCGAAGATCCTTTTTGAGCGTTAATGTTAATGACATGCACTCCAAATTGGGTGGTAATTACTTTTAGGTCGCCAGTTTTACCGTTGAAAACTGCATTTTCAAAAGCAGGCACCATGGCACCTCTGCCAAAAGTTCCCAAATCGCCACCTTTATCTTTACTGCCATCGCTACCAAACTGTTTAGCCAATGCTGCAAAGCTTGCGCCTTTTGCAATCAGGTTACGAATTGAATCAGCTTTTGCTTTTGCTTTATCTAAACCACCCTCGGTAGCCGGATTAATCAAAATATGGCTGGCCGAAACTGAATCCGGACCTACTTTTACATCCAGCACTTTGGCCAGTTTGTAAGAATTACCGGTAAATATTGGGCCTAACAAGGTTCCTGCGACTGCTTTGAACACTGCAGAATCTAAGGCCGGCTCCAATTGGCCTTTGCGTACATATGCAATTGGTGTTTTGGTATCAGAGTTGATGCTTACAAATAAAGAATCGTTGGCACTTACTCTGAAATCATTGGTCAACTTAACAATCTTCGCATTGATTTCTGCTGAATCTGCTTTAGATGGCTTGGCATCGAACACCACATATTCAAAACTGCGGGTTTCAACTTTATTGTTAAACCGATATTTATTCTTTTCGTAGTAATCTTGGAAATCTCCGTCTGTCAACTTGATTTGTTGATCGGGAATAGAAGTGTAATCTAAACTTAAGTATTTGAAGCTGGCCAGTTTGTTACGCTGTTGGTAATCTTCACGAGCTTCTAAAGTAGTAACGTATAAACTGTTTTTTACGAGGTTGAAATATTTCTCGCTTAAACGGTTCTGGGTCAGGTTAAGTAAGAAATTGCCCCACTGCTGACGCATTGGGCTGGCAGCATCTTCTTTCTCTATATTATTTAAGAATTGATTCAACTGATCGCGGTTGATCTGGCCAGTCTGCGGATTGCCAAAAGCTTGTAATACCTGTGGATCAGGATTTTTACCACTGATCATGTCATTCAGTTCTGTTTTGCCAACTTGCAAGCCGAGCAAATTCAGTTCTTTTTCAAGTAAGATCTGAGAAACTGTTTGGTTCCAGGTGTTTTCTACCACATAAGCCATCATTTGAGTGCTTAGGGAAGATTGACCCATTTGCTGCTTAAAATTATTGGCGTTTTCTTCCAATTTAGCATTGAAAGATTGAATGTCAATCGTTTCTCCTGCTACTTCACCAACTTGGTTATTGCTGGCGCTCCAAAATGGACTACCCAAACGAACGGCATCGCTAATTAAAAATGCAACGACAGAAAGTCCTATTAAACTGACAATGATAACACCTGCTCTATTTCGCAGGAAACCCATTATTCCCATATGATTAGCTTTAGTTTCTTCAAAAGAGGCGCAAGATACAAATTTTCGGAAAAATTGGTATAAAATTGTGATTCAGCGCTAAAAACTTATGATTATTGACCTACATTAAAATTGCCGGTAGACTGTTCTATTTCATAATAGCTGAAATCTTCATTTGCCCAAAACTTCGTTCCAAATATAGTTTGCGAAACTGTTTTAATGGCTACTGTTTTATTAGAATAGAACCGGCGTAAATTTTCATCCCAGATTAGTTCATCCGATTTAAAGGTTTTGCCTTCTCGGGTGGTAACCACCACATTGTTCCGGAGTTCCATATTTTTTTCATTTTCACGACGAATGGCATAATCCGCTACCACTCGGCTTGATTCCTGCTGATTGACATCCAGAAAGATAATGGTGACCCCTTTTTTCATCTCATAGTAGGGACTATTCGTTTTGAAATGAAGCAATTCGGGGGTAATTAATTTTGCTTTGACCAGGGCTCCATCACTATAAATGAGCTCAAGGCCTGTGGTTCGATCCATTGGGATTTCTGATTTTTGGGATGCGATGCGTTCCACCTCCCTGAGATCGTTTTCACAAGAACTGATCAAGAACATGCCTATGAAAAACAGGCTCAAATAAATGAAACGGACTTTCATTCCGCTATAATTGAAAGATTAATCGTATTTAGGTTTAATGAACCACCGGTCGTTGAGCGTAAAGCCCAAACGCAGATTTAGGTAATTTTCACGGACCAAGTTATTCGATAAAGTTCCTCTCTTACCCCACTCTGCGGCAAAATTAATTTTATAAAAAGCAGTACGGTTTGAGGGCAAAGGCAAACCTAAACCAAAACATAGGGCTGTTTGATTGATTTGCTGAGACTGAACTTTCATATAAGTTTTATTGAACCTGACTCCCAAGCTGTAGTCGATCAATTTGAAATAGTTGGAAACTGCCGTATAATCTGGGGTATATTGACCCCCTACGGCGATACCAAAACTATCATTTAAACCGGCATTGACGCCGCCTTCGCTAAATTGAGACCATCTGCTATAGGTAAAATCAGCCCCCATTACCCACTTGTTAGCTCTTTCGAAGGCAAATCCAATGCTGTGTGTTTGCGGAATACGCATATTTGATGCCACCTCCGGATTGAAGTAAATGGTATCTATCGGGGCCGATTCAGTCTGATTGATGGCATCATAGCTGTAGCGGAAGCTGGTCATGGAGCCATTGGTATTTAATTTAGAGGAAGTGGTACCCGAATAACCGATGGTCAATACATTTTTTCCTTCCGGATTCACCACATATTGAATTCCATATTGAAAATTAAATCCTCCTACACTCTTTTCAGCTTGGTTTCTTGAACTCAAGGCGGTTATATCCTCCGGAAATTCTGTGGATTGTTTATTCTTCAAATTTCCAAAGATGTAGGCCATGTTAAAACCCAAACTTAAATTTTTTGCTACCTGATAGCCATAGCCCAAATGCGCTCTCGATAAACCTCCTTCACCTGCGTAAACCTGGTCCACTTTTACATCTTCGAGTAATTTATGGGTACGATATTGATATCCCAAATCTGAATAGGGCATCAAACCAAAACTAAGCGCAGATTTAGGATTGACCGGAATAGCGATCAATAAATGACTTAAAGTACCGTTTGTAGTTCTTTCAGACATACTCGATTTACTGAGTGTTCTAAAATCAATGGTAGCACCAATATCAAAGGTGCTGAGGTTGATCGCACTGTAAGCTGCAGGATTGGCAACGTTAATATTATTGTAGCCTCCAGCTTTACGAATACCCATAGCCAGGCCACCCATACCGATATTTTGAGCAATTAATGCAGGTTTGATATCACCTAAGCCAAATTGGCTGTAGGGCGAATTGGTGGTATTTTGCGCATGCACATTTACCGCAAAAAATAATATGATACATACAGCGATATATTTAACTTTTTTGATCATGTTGATGACAGATAACTTCATTCAAACCTATTAGCACTAAATCGGGTTCACAAGAAAGATAGTTGGCAAAGATGCTATTTTTAAGGCGAGTATCAAAAAAACGGGCATCTCCGCCACATAGTATCACCCGCAAATGAGCACGTCGCTGACTATATTTTTGGATAAAACCTTCCACTTCGGCTACGACGCCGTTGATTACTCCAGATAAAATAGATTCGCGGGTATCTCTACCAATTAAACCCTCAAAATCTGGGTCAAAATCAACTAAAGGAAGTTTACCCGTGAAATGATTTAAGGCCTTTAAGCGCATTTGGATTCCCGGACTGATACTGCCGCCTTCATACCTACTTTTATCATCAATCAAATCATAAGTAATACAGGTTCCGGCATCTATCACCAAAACTGGCTGATCCGGATATATAAATCTGGCACCCATCAGGCCGGCTAAACGATCTGAACCCAATGTTTCCGGGCTTTTATATTCATTGATCAAAGGCAATGCCGTGTTGGATGAAAAACGCTGATAAACGGTAATAGTTTTGAGCAGGTTTGCTATTGCTTCCGCGTCTTGACCAACTGATGAGAGCAGGCTATTTTCAACTTCATACTCTTTAACGAGCTGTCGGACTTGGGTGGGATCTATTTGTTGAAGGAGGATTTTGTGGACCAGCTTGCGTTGATGAAAAATCGCCAACTTGAGACCTGAGTTCCCGATATCGATGACCAGGTTATTCACAGGCTTAGGCCAGGGCCATTTTTAAAATTGATTCAAAAATCCCCAAACCATCCTGATTGGCTAAAACCGAATCGGCGGCTCTTTCAGGATGGGGCATCATGCCAAATACATTTCTGCCTTCGTTGCAAACCCCCGCGATGTTGTCAATTGACCCATTGGGATTGGCAGCTTCTGTTACTTGTGCATTTTCATCACAATAACGGAACAAGATCTGATCCTGATCCTTCATTGCTTGGAGTTCCTCAGGTTTAGCGAAATAATTGCCTTCTCCATGGGCAATCGGAATTTTAAGAGCCTTGTTTAAATCAAGTTCGGCACTTACTAAACTGTAATTGGTTTCGGGTTTGAGATAGATGTTCTTACAAATGAATTTACGGTTTCGGTTATGCAGTAAAGCTCCAGGAACCAAACCGGCTTCGGTAAGAATTTGAAATCCGTTACAGATACCCATTACATAGCCTCCCCTTTTCGCAAATGCAATTACCTCTTGCATTACGGGCGAAAAACGAGCAATGGCGCCGGAACGCAGGTAATCGCCGTAAGAAAACCCACCAGGCAAAATCACCATATCCACCCCTTTGAGGTCGTGATTTTTATGCCATAAATTTTCTACTTGTTGACCCATGATATTGCTCAGCACATCGATCATGTCCTGATCGCAATTGGACCCGGGGAAGGTAACTACACCAAATTTCATACTACAAAGCTATTCAATTTAGTGAATTTTCGGAGACCCGATCTGTTAAAAAAAGTTAAAGTCCGGGAAGAACTCGAAAATGAAAATAGAGGCCAGTAATAAGAAAAAAACACCCTCATAAATCCATTTTTTTGCAGCATGCATAAAGTAATAGGAGAACAAGACTGCCAGTGGTGCCGCCGCCAATAAATAATGATTGCTCATTGCCCCAAACTTCGGACTGGCTGAAACCAGGGCCATCAAAAAGAACATGAATAATAACTGATACGATTTTCGGATGTGCACCACGCTCTTGAAAAAGTTCATTCTCAATTGAATAAAACTTAAGATGCTCACTATGCCTAAGGGTAATAGGATCCAATAATTGAAAGTTTTAATTGGAGCAAGGCCAACAGGATTGGTCCAGGCTGACTGACTAAGTGCAAGTGCATCATTCCAGTAATAATAAAACCCCAGAAAGAAGAAAACTGTCAGGAATCCCAAAAGGCCAAGCATCCATTCTCTCCAATTGAATGGTCTGAAAATCAGCAGGCTGATCCAGATGAGTGGCAGCATTAAAACAAAAGGGGTGTAAATGATTGTTCCCAATGCAATTATCATTCCGGCATTGTAAATCAAAGGTCTGATTTCTTGCACCCGATACATTTTAAAGAATTCATTCAAAAGCCAGATGACAAAGAAATTGAGTACCTGTACCGGTCCGAAATAAACAAATGAGTTCAGCAAATTGGCACAAATAATAAAGAGCAAAGCAGGTAAAAAACTGGCTTTACCAATCAAATTATGTGTGTTTACAATTGAATTGAACCAAAATGCCTGAATAATGAGGATACTCAAACTAAGCATAAAATGAGTTCCTCCTCCCAATTGTAAAGCAGGTAGATGATCAAGCAGCAAATGCTGATATAATTGATGAAATGAAAGATCAGCAGCAAGTGATTCATCCCAAAGAACAAAGCGCAAAAACAATGCGCCAAGTATCAGCAGCGGTATATTAAAGGGATGGAAGGTCCTGAACTGTTTGATCATATGCGGATACGAAGATCAAAACAATTATAAGATAATTTCTGCGAAGGGCCGGATAAAAAATCTACAAATACAAGATTTCCTCCTCGTCATGCTCTTCGATTTTAAGTTCATACGGACTGAACCAAAAACCGACCAGCAAGAGCAATAAACTCGCAAAAACAAAGGGTGCTAAATCACTTAACATCAATATGATTCTTTTAAGCAAAGAAAGCAGCCGAATATGAATAAATAGTTAAGCTTAGATGAAGTTATCGAGATTTTTTGAGCATGCCTTTGACCCGATAAAGCTGCTTTTCATGATGCAGCGTGTGAATTTCAATGAAACGTAACCATTGGCGTACATTAAAAAGTCCCATTCGGGGATGCTTGGCCTTTTGCGTAGGCGAAGCTTGTTCCATTTTCGGGAGCAGTTCTATCAAATTTTCCCTGAATTTTTGCACTTGAACTTGCGCCTCCTCCTTCGAAATTTTCTTAACCATAGCGGCAATGCGTTCAGGTGCTTTAATTTTGACGGGAGGGAAGATTCCAAAAAATAAGATCAGTCGACCAGCAATACTGGCAGGCTCTTTCGAATCAATACTCTTACCCTGAATACAATTCTGAATGGCGATTAAACACGCATGGTTAGCGGTGAAAATATGCGAATATACTTCTGAGTAAGACCAAACGCCCTCAACAGGGTTCAATTTAAAATCTGACTCAGCAACCTGGTTTAAAAATTGTTCGTATCGATCAAGAATCTTCAAAGTCCGATCGGCCATTTGTTGCATGCTCATAATAGTTGTTTTAATTCACTAAGGTGATGAATTTGCTCAGGGATGTCTTCCGGTTTTTCTTTTTTATCCGGGTTGAAATAAATCGCATCCATCCCAAAACTTAAAGCGCCACGTACATCTGCTTCCAGACTGTCGCCAATCATCAAACTATGATGTACTTCAGCTCCGGCCTGTACTAAAACATGCTTAAAAATAGCAGCGTCGGGCTTGTTGAAGCCGATCACCTCAGAGATGAAGATATTTCCGAAATACTTGGCTAAACCGGTCAGCTCAATTTTCATCTCAGTAGATTCTTTGAAACCATTCGAAATGATGTGCAAAATATATTTATCCTGAAGATAGGCCAGGGTTTCATGCGCTTCCGGAAAAAGATTGGTTTTAGTAGGACAAATCCGCACGTAATCATCTTCAAATTGACGCGGAATGAGGTCGGGATGCAGACCCATATCCAAGAAAGTTTTACTGAAACGGGTCTCTCTCAACTCCTCTTTTGATATTTTACCCAGGTGATAATCAGCCCAAAGCTGATGATTATTGAGGGTATAAGTTTCAATGAATGCATCGGGCGAATGAATTCCGAGGTTTTTTAGTCGATAGGTGTGATACAGTTCTTGCAGCGTTTCTTCTGCATTCCGGTCGAAATCCCAAATGGTATGGTCGAGGTCGAAAAATAAATGTTTGTACTTCATGCGGGCTTACAAAGCTGCACAATTAAACCTTTTCTCCAAAGGCTAAATCACCTGCATCGCCCAAACCTGGTACAATGTATGATTTGGAGGTAAGTTCATCATCCAAATCGCCCAACCAAATTTTCGCTTTGGGTAAATGGGCCTGCACATGCGCCAAGCCCTCAGTACTGGCAATAACCGACACAATGTGCAGGTCTTTTATTTTATACTGACGCATCAATTCCTTGCAGCAAAGCACGATACTCTGCCCGGTGGCCATCATCGGATCAGCCAGAATCAAGGTTCGGCCATTCAAATTGGGGGAGGTAAAATATTTCAATTCAATGGTGAATTTTCCGGTCTTATGCGTTTTACGAAATGCCCCAATGAAAGCGGAATCAGCCCCATCAAAAAAGTTGAGCAAACCCTGGTGAAGTGGCAAACCGGCACGCAAAATAGTTGACAAAACAGGCATTTCGTTCAACAAAGGCGTGGTGGCCGTACCCAGAGGAGTTTCAATATCGCTTTGGCTGAAACTTAAATTTTTACTGATTTCATAGGCAAAGATCTCGCCTAAGCGTTCTAAATTTTTTCGGAAGCGCATGCTGTCCTGCTGAATTTGCGCATCACGTAATTCGGCTAAAAAATGATTCCCAATGGAGGGCTGTTGAGTCAGAATAAAGGGCATAGCTAAATTTACAATTTTATTGGACTTAATCTGTTAAACCACGTCGTATCTTTACAGGCAGATGGAATTTAAACTCACTTCCGAATACCTGCCCACCGGCGATCAGCCTGAAGCCATCCAGCAATTGGTGGAAGGAGTACGCCAACAGGAACATTACCAAACGCTCTTGGGGGTCACCGGATCGGGAAAAACCTTCAGTATTGCCAATGTCATACAGCAAACCCAGAAACCTACGCTCATCCTGAGCCATAATAAAACGCTGGCAGCACAACTTTATGGTGAATTCAAGCAGTTTTTCCCAGAAAATTCTGTCAACTATTTTGTTTCTTACTACGACTATTATCAGCCGGAGGCTTATATCCCTTCCAGCAATACTTACATCGAAAAAGATCTTTCCATCAACGAAGAGATCGAAAAATTACGCCTCCGGACCACTTCTGCCCTCATGTCGGGGAGGCGAGACCTCATTGTGGTTTCTTCTGTCTCTTGTATTTATGGTATGGGGAATC